>RQOI01000203.1 GCA_003854995.1 Candidatus Zhuqueibacterota bacterium | reverse complement strand
GACATCAAGCTTTTGGACGTCGAAGACGGAAGCATCATGGATCTGATCAGCGGCGAGGCGGACGCCCGCGATCCGGTCTTTAGTCCTGACGGCAAGCGCATCTATTACGCCTGCGATAAGAGCGGCATCTTTAACATTTACAGTGTCGATGTCTCGAGCGGCGATGAAAAGCTGTGGACCAATGTCGTCGGCGGCGCATTCATGCCGAACGTCGCTATGGACGGGACGCTGTATTATTCCCTGTTCGATCACGATGGCTATAAAATTTCGGCGCTCTCCGAACCAGAGGCAATTGATCCCGCGTTGGCCGTATATGTGGATGCCAGTGAGTTGGCGCCAGAGCTGCAGAACTCGTTTGATCCGAACCGCCTCGTAGCAGAACGCGATTACGATGATGCCACTCTGCCGGATGTGCAGATAAAGCCTTATAGCGTGCGCTATGGTCAATTCTCGTTTCTGCCCCGCGTCATGGTCGATTCCCTGCGCCTCAAGCTTGGCACCTATTTTTATGCCAGCGATATCCTCAACAGGATCTCCGTCCTTGGCGGTGTGGCGGCGAATCGGGTGCTCGATGTCGATATTTTTGCCATGATGGAATATCGCCACTTGCCACCGACCATGTTTGTCGAATTTTACTATTTCACCCGCAATGTCAAACGCAACATCGCGATCATCGAAGATTATCCCAAGGACGTACCGGTGGATGTCCATTTTCGCGTTGTCGAAGGGGATGTCGGCGGCTATTACGATCTCAAAGATGACTTGCGCATGCGCACCTCCTTTGTGCACTCGCGTTATACCAGCAAAATCGGCGATTTTTATTTCGCGCCACAAGGGGTGCAGTTCCGGTCGCCCGCCAACACCTATTTCATCGGCAACCATATCCGGCTGCAATGGGACTGGGACAAAGTTGCGCCAGGCATGAACAGCAGCATCAATCCTTCTGCGGGTCGAAAAATCATGCTGCGCTATTCCTACGAGTTCAATAAATTCTTCGTAGGCTATTCCACCGAGGATGAAAACATTATCGCGCAAAAGGAATATGCCCATTTTAATATCAATAAAATAGAGCTGGAATGGGCAGAACACATCGGCATGCCGTGGTCGCGAAAGCATGCCCTGACAGCGCAGTTCAAGGGCGGCTATATCGATCGTCCGATTGACAGCTTTTTTTATTTCTTCGCCGGCGGCATGCCCGGCTTGCGCGGCTATCCTTTCTATGCCATCGAAGGACGCAAGATGCTATTGGGACGGCTCACCTACCGATTTCCACTATTCAGCCATTTGCAAAAACAGCTCCTGCATTTGACGACGGACAAGCTTTTTCTATCGGCTTTTTTTGAATATGGCAATGCCTTTGATGAGGACAAGATTGTTTGGCAAAAGTTCAAGCGCGTCCTTGGCGGCGGTCTGCGGATGCAGCTGTTTTCCTTCTATGGCTTCCCGACCGCCCTGGCGTTCGATGCCGCCTATGGCCTCGATGAACAAGAAATCGAAGGATATGTCTTTGGCAATGAGTGGCGATACTATTTCACACTCTTGTTTGATTTTATTGACTAGTATGACGAGGAGATTTTGGTGAAAAAAATGACCATTTTTCTGCTCACCTGTTTGAGTGGCCTCGGCGCCGGCGAGATGCAGACATTTGTGGCGCAAAATGCCCTGCCCGCGTTTGTCGCCGATGAATTGACACCGGCAACGACATCCGCAGCAAATGCCAGGAATCCCAAGCTGGCATTGGCCATGTCAGCCGTCATTCCGGGCAGCGGACAAGCCTATGCAAAATCCTATGTCAAGGCGGCGGCCTTTCTGGGCGTTGAAATCGCTTCGTGGGCCATGTATGTCAAAGGGACGAACGAAGGCAAGCGCATTGAGGACGAGTTTCACCACTATGCGGACTCGCATTGGAGCGAACCGGATTATTGGCGATGGATCGCCCACCAGGCCGGCATCGAGTACAATCCCGGTGACCTTGAGCCGCTGCGCGATTGGGAGCACGCCAGCTTCAGTCACGGCTTGCATCGTGAAAAAGATCAGCAGTATTATGAAATGATCGGCAAGTATCATCAGTTTAGCTGGGGCTGGGATGATTTTCGCACTGATCCCGAAAACGATATCTCCATGACCGATCACGAGATAACCGCGCGCTATAATCAAACCGGCAAGATTAATAACAACCGCTATTATTATGAGACGCGCCGAGATGCCAGCAATGACGCCTTCAAAAAGGCGACGACGGCTACGACCGTGGTGATCATCAACCACCTGTTCAGCGCCATTGATGCCGCCTGGACGACGACGCGATATAACAGGCACGTCGATATCGGTCTGCGGCTGGAGCCCATCCAGTATGCCTACGAAACCGGAACAGCACTGACGCTACGAGTAAAGTGGTGAGATCATGAAAATTATTTTCCTTCTCTTTGCGGTCACTTTTTCGTCATGCCTGGCGGGCACGCCGTTGCGAAGGACAGATCAGCCGTTCATCGATGCCGCGCCCTATGTTTTCATGCCTGCCCAGGATCTGTCCGGCTCTGATTCTCTTCTGCCGCTCAGCCAGGTCGCCCTGAAAAACAAGGGCAAAGCCATGTTCATGTCTCTGCTCATCCCAGGGCTAGGCCAACGATATGCTGAGGCAGACGGCAAAGCGGCTGTGTTCTTTGGCATTGAAATCGGATTGTGGTTGACTTATTGCGGTTTCACCGCTCATGGCGACTGGCGGGAAAATGATTACAAGAATTTAGCGGCGGCGCACGCGAATGTCAATCTCGAAGGTAAGAATCACACCTATTTCATTGATGTCGGCAATTTTGATGACATTTATGAGCACAACGAGTATCGATTGCGGCAGCGCGATTGGGCCAATTATTACCAGGACGTTGACTTTTGGTATTGGAACTGGTCGAGCCGGGCGTATCGCGACAAGTTTGATGAATTGCGCATCGCTTCTGATACCGCCGATAACCGCGCCAAGTTTGTGCTCGGCGCCATTGTCGCCAATCATATCATCAGCGCCATCGACGCGGTGTGGTCGGTTTATCAGCACGATAAAAAGCAGCTGTCCAACATCGACTGGGATGTCCGGTTTGGCGATGGTCATTTCCATCCGACTTTCAATTTGCATGTGATCGCACATTTTTAATCGAGACTTTTGCGCTTATTTTTATGGCAGCTCAGTGGAGCTTTTTGCTTCTCGTCACGATCATTTCAGGTTATTTTATCCTGTTCACCATATCATCTATCCGAGAGCATGAACATCGTGCTGCAAGAGTGGCGCTGTTATGCGGCCTTTCGCTTTTGTGCGTGGCCGTTCTTCTCGTATTGCTCGTGTCAATAGATGCTATTTTTTGGATTTTATCTTTTTCAATAATCGTCCTCTTCACGTTTCTTTTTCTGCCTATAGGCAGGAATGCATCCGTTCAGATCATTGGTGAGAAAGCTCGTTATGATGAACGAGATATAATGTTTGCGCGCGCCGAGTATACACCCGGCTCAGATGCATATGACGATTATTATGAAAGACATCCGGATAAAGAAAAAATTGATAGCGATATTCGCGCGATGCCCGAGTTGTTGCAGCCCGGTGGTTATTATTACGAACCGGCAGACGCGGCGAGAGCCAAAGCAAATTTTGACTTGACAGAACAATTGGTGCCTTTTTGTGATGGTCGACCGGCGCCGTTGAAAGCGGATTTAAAACTGGACGAAATCAAACATGAGCTCAAAAAAATGGCAGCTTTTTCTGGTGCGGTCGATGTGCGAATTGCTGCGCTCGATCAACAACATCTTTATTCGTACATTGGGCGACGGTTAGCTGAATACGGCACAGCAGTCGAGTTGGCGCATACGCGTGCGCTGGTTTTCGCCGTTGAGATGGATTCTGATGCCATGCGGCATGCACCGTTCATGCCCGTCGTTGTCGAATCCTCGAAGCAATATCTGAAAGCCGCTGCAATCGGCGTCGCCCTCGCCTCGTATATTCGCTCGAACCCCGCAGTAAGCAAACGAGTTAGGCGCAATTAGACCATTGCGCGAGGGGAGTGGCAAAAGAATAAAGAAACCAGTTTAAGT
>RQOI01000202.1 GCA_003854995.1 Candidatus Zhuqueibacterota bacterium | reverse complement strand
TTGTGTCGGCCGCTCTTTTTTTTCGCGGCCGCAGCGCCATGGGCGCCAGCACTGCCGCTCCCAGGGCAAATCTGATGGCATTGAAGATGAAAGGTCCGACATGGATCATGCCGATGCGCTGCGCGACAAAGGCCAAGCCCCAAATGGCGGCCGTGAGGAGAAGGAGCATATCTGATTTCAAGGTGCGAGTCTGTGGCATTTATGCTGCGCAATATGATAGAGTCGACTATTTCATCGTTGCTGAGCTTTTGAGTACAGCGCATTTTCGGGCTCAGGGCACTGTGCGTGTCACCACGCCGCCTTTCCGTGAATCAAAAACGATCGTGCCCCGGGCTTTGCCGGCCACGATCCAGCGCACCTGCACGGTCATCATCGCCGGGATGGCATCCAGATTTATTCTCTCCGGCCTGCGCTTCTGCTCGATGGTGTGATTCATGAGCGGATCCTGAACGATAAAACCGGCGATCACCTCTGCATCGCGCAGCAGCACCCAGTCCGGACGAGTGAATTTGTCCGTGATCTCGTGATCAGAGCGCGTCGGAATCATTCGGCTGTTGACAATGATCGCATCGATTTGCGACAGACCCTCGCCAAGAGCGGTCGTCGTGACCGAGTCGATCGAGACCTGCGGCAGGTGATGTGCGTGAAAGAGTGTGAAGGCCATGTTCCGATGACACATGTCCTCCAGCAAAAATGACGGTGCGGTGCGCGTCCACGATTTTTTGATGCCGCCGATTTCAATAGCGCCGAACTGCGGATGGTCGAATCGATGCCATGGCACAATGCCTTCACCAAAAAGCAAGAGCTCATCGAACCTGTAGACATCTTGCTGCCGGCCAAACCACCCCTTGGCCTCGCCCTGCGCCCGGAAATAATCAAACGAGGTCCATAGCTCATTTGAGAAGGTATAGATTCCCCGCGCGCCATAAAACCAATCGAGCTCACCGCCATAGACAGAATAGAGATCTTTCCACAGCACCATGTATTTGTAGCCGGGCAACATCTGTTCGCCAACCGTGCCGATGTTCTCGTAGACCAGTTGATCTGCTGCGCTGCAGCTCTGGTCCTCTTCGACGCCGGGGCCGCGCAAGATCATGCCGCCGGCGTTGTGATAGCTCTGCGCCCCGCAGATGTTCGGATGCGCCATGACGAAATCGGCGACAGCACGGTTCTCCGGGATGGAGAAGGGATACTGATCCGAGCCGTGCTGAACATGATCCGGTTGCCACATCCACCCCCAGTTTCGATTCGGATCGTAATAGCCAGGGCCATCTTCGTTCACCAGACCATCGCCGTCATTGTCAAGACCCTCCCAGTCGAGAAAATCATACGCTCCCTTTTCATCGGCATCCGCCTCGATCAGCAAGCGCGGATCGTGCGGATCAGCCTTCCAGCGACCGTGCGCATTGGCGCGGCGCATGCGGACGATGTGGCCATCACCGTCCAGGTCATCCGGCGGATCTTCATCGACGCGACCATCGCCGTCATCGTCGCGCGGCAGCATGCCCGATCGGGGTGAATGCGGCGTGTTGCCGCTATGCATGTAATGGTCGCGCGCATCCGGATTGATCGTCGGCACGATATAAAAGGTCTTTGCATCGAGCAGCTCAGTGATCCATTTCACATGACCATAGCTTTCCGCCACATACCAGGCAGTATAGAGCGCCACCTCGCTGCCCTGAATTTCATTGGAGTGAATGTTGCCATCGATATACATCGCCGGTTTGCGATCGGCCGCGCTATTTTTGAAATTCGTGACCGTCAACAGGTAGAGATCCCGGCCCTGAACCGATGTGCCGATCGATCCCAGCTTGACCAGATCCGGATGCGCTTTGGCCAATCGCCGGCAGATATCCCCAATCCCCGCATGGTCGTAATAGCGATTCCAGGCCACCTCGACCAGCGGATCATTCGGCGCGCCCATGGCTTTCAGTGCACTTGGCGTCATGTCCTGCGCAAGATCTGCGGATAAAAACGCCATGACGAAGAATATCATCCAGTTTTTGAGCATGAACCACTCCTCACGCATGCAGCAAATTCAGGCTTTTCTGCCATACATGGATTATCCCGTAAACGACAGCCTCTGTCAAATTGACAGGTATGCCACGAAATATGCGGCAACCTCCATGCATTGTTTTTTAATCACTTATATCCATCTTTGGGATTTGCATGATATTTGCATTCTGTCAAAAATTATCGCAAAAGCCATGTACGTAAAAACAAATTATCTTGTCGCCTATCTGGAGAACAGCAATGGAAACGACCCACTATGAATTTCAAGCCCAAGTCCGTCAACTGCTCGACATTCTCTCGCACTCGCTGTACACCAACCGTGACGTCTTTATTCGTGAGCTCATTTCCAACGCCGCTGATGCGCTCGACAAAGTGCGCTTCAGGAGCGTCAAAGGTGAGTCGATGAGCGATCCAGATCTCAATTTTGAGATTCGAATTGATCTGGACGAAAAGGCCAAAACCATCACCATTTCCGATACCGGCATCGGCATGACGAAACAGGAGCTGATCGACAACATTGGCACCATTGCGCGCTCCGGCACGAGCGAATTTGTCAAGCAGCTCAAGGCGGACGAAAAGAACGTCACCCTCATCGGCCGTTTTGGCGTCGGTTTCTATTCCGTCTTCATGGCCGGAGAACGAGTCGACGTGACGACCAAATCCGCCGATCCCAATGAGCCGTCCTGGATATGGACGAGTGACGGCGCCGGCACATTTGACATCGCCGAAGGGCCGAAAGAGTTCAAGCGCGGCACAAGCGTGCACGTCCGTTTGCGCGATAATGCCGAGGAGTACGCGCAGAAATGGAAAGTGCAAAGCATCATCGAGAAATATTCCAACTTTGTACCTTTTCCCATCAAACTCAACGGCGAGCAAGTGAACAAAGTCACGGCCCTCTGGCGCGAGCCGAAATCCAAGATCAGCAAAGAACAATATAACGAGTTTTACAAATTCATCGCCCACCAGAGCGATGATGCCCTGACGTGGATGCACTTTTCAGCGGATGCACCGCTGCAATTTCACTCCCTCCTCTTTGTGCCCAAGACAAATATAGAGTTTTTCGGCATCGAATCGCCGGACGAGGGCATCAATCTGTTCGTCCGCCGGGTGCTGATCGATGCGCACGACAAAGAGATCCTGCCGCACTATCTGCGCTTTGTCCGCGGCGTCCTGGAGAGCGACGATCTGCCGCTCAATATATCCAGAGAGACGCTGCAGGATAATCCCTATATGGTGAAAATCAAAAACACCGTGGTCGGCAAATTCCTGTCGCACCTGCATGATCTGGCGACAAAAGAGCCGGACATTTTCAAAGAGTTCTGGCAAAGCCACGGCCGCATTTTCAAAGAAGGGTACAACGATTTTCCCAACAAGGAAAAAATCGCGGCCCTGTTCCATTTCAATTCCTCAAAGGCGGCGAGGGTGGATGAGCTCATCTCCCTCGACAGCTATGTCGATCACATGCATCCCGACCAGCAGGAAATCTATTATCTCTCCGGTCCGGATCGGAAATCGGTGGAAAACAATCCCGCCCTGGAGATTTTCAAGGCCAAAGGTATTCAAGTGCTCTATTGCTACGATCCGATCGACGAATTTGCCCTGCCGGGACTGTTCGATTACCGAAAAAAGAATATCGTTTCGGCCGACCAGGTGGATCTGGCCAAGCTGGAGAAGATACCGGCCGAAAGCGGCGATGTAAAAGGCAAAAAGAAACCAACGAAAAAGGATGAAAAAGATCTGGATCGCCTGGCGCGGCGCATCAAGGACATCCTCGGCGCCAAGGTCGAAGATGTCAAACTGTCCGATCGGCTGGTCAACAGCCCGGCAGTGCTGGTCAGCCAGGGCATGTCATCGCAGATGGAAAAAATGATGCACATCTATACGCCCGACATGGCGCCCAAGCCCAAGGTCATGGAAATCAACAAGACGCATCCGTTGATTCTCAGCTTGCTGGCGATTTATAAAAAAGATGCCAAAGATCACATCCTGGACACGGTTGCGCTCAACCTGTTCAATAGCGCCGCATTGCTGGACGGCACCATCACGGATCCGCAGACAATGGCGGCCGATATCCAGGGCATCATCACGGAAACCTTGTCATTATACGACAAAACAGCGGAGTCCGATGCGGATGAAGATAGCTCAATTGAATGAGGTCAATCCAGCCTGATCTCTTTCTCCACATATCCGACGCTCGGACTGGCGACGATGACTTTGACAGTGCTGCCGCTTTTTCCGATTATGCTCCACTGTTTTTCGGCGACAGTCGCGATGGCATCGATGAGGTAGAAGCGATTGCCGCTGATCAGCTTGTGCGCATCGGACAATATGAGCTCGGCCTTGACCTTGCGCAGCCATTTCGACTTGGCGCCCAGTTCGGAGCAGGTCGGCAAATAGCCAGAGTTGATGATCGTCGCCGTTATCCGATAGAACTGGTCTGTTGCCTCGACTTTAACCTGAACGTCAAGTTTTGGCAGATACGCAGCGAGCTGGTAGAAAAAAGCGGTGAACTCTTTTGTCAGGCTCGGCGGATTCAGGCTGCCGGCTACAAATCCGCCGATCTCCACTTTTTGCGTTGGAAAATCGGGGTGGTCGAAGGCCGACCATTCGACAAACCTGTTCGGCGCATTTTTCATCGTCCAGGCCAGCAATTGTCGTTCGCGGGCAAGGGGGTCATCTTTCACTTTCACGTCTGTCGTATCACCCGCGGTCATCGCCGGTGGACACCAGGAAGGAGCGGCGAACGACCATCGACCATAGTGATAGTAAGCCCATTCGGGAAAGGCGCCGTAGCCGCGTTCGGGCGGCGGCGGATCAAAACCCGTCGAGCGCTTGAATTGATCAGCGATAAATTTATAAAACTTGCCGTCCTTCGGCAGCACCCTGGTGATGGGCTTTCCCGGCTGCACATCAGCGTCACCGGCGACATCCCACGGATGCAGCAGATTTTCTTGCTGCGAAAAACAAAAGACGAGGGCGACATTTGGATGCGAAAAAAGGAAATCGGCGACGGCGCGACTTTCCATCTCCGACACTGGATGTGGCCCGGCGCCTTCGGTGGGCCTGTAATTGAATGAAAAATTCCGATTGAAATTCACCCCGCCGGCTGGATCCTCATCCCAGGCGCCGTCTTTGTCATTATCGATCCCCTCTGTCAGCAGCTGATAGGCGCCGCGTTCGTCCAGGTGCGGCGCAGCGCGACGCATCAATCGAGGATCGAGCGGATCCACCATCCATTCACCGGCCGGATCAGCGATTCGCATGAGCGTGATATACCCATCGCCGTTGAGATCATCGTGATCATCTTCATCGATGGCGCCATCGAAATCAGAATCCACTGGCCGAGAATTGCGGACGCGATCATATTTGATCGCAGCGAATTGCTGTTCCGAAGCATCCGGATTGACGCGCGGCAGAATATAAAAGGTCAATCGATCCAGGATCGAAGTCACGCTATCGACCACTCCGTATGCCCGCAGCGCCGAGTCTATGAATCGCCGGCACAATTCACTCGCAGCGACATCGTACGCATCGACGCCGCCGAGGATCGCTATCGCCGGTTTTTCGTCCGCCGGTGCCTTGCCCATTGTCAAAAGCCACAGATCGCGATTTTCGGCCGTCTTGCCCAGCGACTCGATTTTCAGCAGCGAGGGATGCTGTCGTGCCGCTGCCTGCAAGGAAACGGTCAGATCGTGATAATTCTGATACTCGGCCGCCACATCTCCATTCACAAAAGAGTAAATGGCAGAAACGATGAATATGGATGCGAAGGAATGCAGATATTTTGCTAAAAACATACTCTTCCTTTTTCATTGTCGAGCGACAAGATCATCATTTTCGTCAAAATTTCCAATGACTGATTGAGTGGTGGGGGAAAAGTTGGTCACATAAAAAGCTGAATGATTATCGCCTCACTTTGACGCTTCGCATCGCTCTTTCAAAGCTCTGTTCATCTGCTCAAATCCGGCCCGCGTATTGGATTCGATGCTCTTAAGAATCATCGGCGCCAGAATGCCGGTAAAGATTTCCCTTTGTATGAATCTGACTTTGTGCGGTTCCGATGGATGCAATTCAAAGACATGCTCGCCATCGAACAAACCGCGAAAGCCAAGCATGCCATGCCAACGAAATTCCCGTCGCGGCACGATTTTTATGACTCGCGGTCTGAAGGTCAGGCCCTTTTTGTTCGGCGTCTGCAGCACTGTTCGAATGCGCTTGCCGACCTGCACACTGCCCTCCAATTCGCGAACAAACGGATTCCACTCTGGATAGGATGCAAAATCCGTCAAGATATCCCATACCTTGTCCGAAGAAGCGTTGATCTCTATTTCTGTGAATAATTCTTTCATGTCATATTCGCCTTGGTTTGTCAAACGTTTATGGTTTAACACTCGCCAAGGCCTGAAATATTTCCGTGCGCGTCACAGGGCAAGTCCGGCATGCAGGCAAGCGAGTCGCCGGGCGAATGGCTATTTCCAGGGCGGCACTTCCGGCAAGGATGCTGTAAAGGCGGCGATCATCTTTGTCTCATACTCGCCGGCGAATGTACCCTCGCGGAATCGGGCCGCTGCGCTGTCATAGAAAACTTGCCACGATTTCTCTTCTCTGTTCGGATTGACCGGGAAGAAGAGAATGCCGTTTGACTTGGCCGCCTTCATGTCGCCCGGGGCATCACCGATCATCAGCGCCTTTCCCTTCTCATAGCGTTGACCGGCGATGGCCATCGCGATCATCTCCGCTTTTGAACCCACCTCTTGTCCGCCGATGAAACGAACGTACCTGGCGATATCATGCTCCTCCCACTCGCGCAGCAAGGCTTCGTGCGGCGTCGCGGAACAGACAATGATGTCAGCCCATTCTGACGTCTGCACCAGGCTCTCCCGCACCAGCGGAAAGGGCGGCACGTTATAGACGATATTAGCGACCGATTCATTCACCGCCAGTGACCACGCCAGACACTGTTTCAGATCGGCATCGCCCGTCCTTTTGACTTGTTCGATGAGAGCCGGATTGCCGAGTCTGGATTCACGTTTCATCCAGGCGCGTAGCCCGGGCAGGTCCGGAATCTTGGCGTTACGGGCGATCACCTCTGGTCGCTCTTTGAGCAAATCCAGCGCCAGCAAATAAGAGATGAAGCGGTTGGATCCCCGCCATTTTGAATAGAGATTGGTGAATTCAGCAGCTTCCCGCGCATATTTGGCGACCGGCTGCAAATCAAAATACTTGATAAAGTTGGGGATGAAACATTCTTTGTGTTTGATCTCCATGGAATCGAAGGCGCATCCATCGCTGTCGATGGCGATGAGATAAGCATGCTTTGCCTGCAGGTTTTTTAATTCAGCTTGTGGATCCATATGCAAACCTTCCAATATGAATTGACAGAACCGAAAACGAGCTTTTATCTATATCCTTCCGGCACATACTTGGGACACAGTTGGTCGGCAAAAATCGGCTGCAACCGGGCAAAACGCTGCAGCCCGTTGATCACCGGCACGCTCACCCAGTCATCGCCGATGAGCGGCCGGGCGTAGGCGACGAAATCGTCGGTCACGTCGATTCTGCTCTCGGCAATCCACGCCTGCGGAAATTCGCGTTCCGAATTGGCGACCTGCTCGAGCGCCACTTTGTCGAACTTTATGCTGTAGATCAAGCCAGGCTGACGCAGCATGGTGCTCATATAGCCGGAGCCGTGCTCCAGAGCGATGACGACGCAGTTTTGTCCGACTTTATAGGACTCGTCCAAATCGACCGACGATGCACAGATGGCGGTATCGCGTTGATCGGTGCCGGCCACCTGGCCGCGCGCCTTGCCGCGCGCAGGGATGCCGACTGTATTCAGATGATTGACAATGATCTGCTGCGCCGTGAACATACTGGCGCCGAACTCGACATGGCCGAACGAATCGCGCGCAGCGCCGACATCGCCGGCATCAAATCCTTCGGAAACCGCAACGATGCAGCGGCCACTGCGCTTGAGCTCATCGTTGACGTTATCGGTCAACTCGTCGATCGACACCTTTGATTCCGGCATATAGATCTGCAACGGCATTCTGCGTTTCGGATCGGCCAGGCGCGCCGCGGCGGGGATGAAGCCTATTCGCCGGCCCATCATCTGAATGACGAGGACAGGATCTGCCGGCGCTGAGCCCATATTCTCCTCGTTGGCATTCTGAATGGCCATGGCCCAGTAGCGCGCCACAGAGCCGTAGCCCGGGGTGTGATCGACAAGCTTGAACTCTGAATCACCGACGTCATTATCTATCGTCTTTGATCCCCCGACGCTGACCAGATTCAGCCCCTGCTCGTGCGCCAGTTTGGCCACCTTGTTGGCGGTATCCATTGAATCATTGCCGCCGATGTAGAAAAAATAGCCGACATCATGCGCTCGCAGCACCTCAATGATGCGGTTGAAATCCTCTTTTTGCTTCTCCTTCACCTTGTAGCGGCACGTACCGATGGCTCCAGCCGCCGGCGTCGTGCGCAGTAACGCAATCTCTTCCTCTTTCTGCGCCGAGAGATCGAGAAGCTCTTCCTTCAAAACACCCTCTATCCCATGCCAGGCCGCATAAATTTTATCAAATTTATCGGGAAACATTTTGCAGGTGTCGAGAATCCCGCGCACGGTGTTATTGATCACAGGCGACGGACCACCCGATTGAGCCACAACGACATTTTTTGCAGCAGGCATATTTTTCCTCCTGACACTATATTTATGAATTAATCATTTTTATCAAATTCTATCGAAACGGATCATTTTTTAATCTATACAACATCTCCCCCGCTTTGGCGACAGTGAGTACACCCTCTGCTTCCCGATTCATCCACTCTTCCGGACGAATGGCATCCGGCGATCGATAGCCGAGATCTATCTTGTCGCACAGCTCTTTGGGTATCTGCGTGGCCAGCGTCACTCTGATGCGCGGCTTTTCGACGCCATATTCAAAAGAGCCGATGCCCTTGACGTGCGTCGAATGGGCCATGACGCTGCCGGGCACATGCGCAAAGCGCGCTGATTGTTTGAGAAAATAGTCCCTGACATGGTAGCCGATCTCCTCGATTTTTTTACCATGCGTCACGGAAATCTCCCTGATGTGCGGGGCGTAAATGATCAATTCGCCGCCATCGGCGACCACGCACTCCAGTTTGTACATGCACTTGGCGCCGGTCCAGAGATCATCGTACATCAACGGCGCGCAGGAGAGCACACTTTTGAAGGGCGTGTCGGCATAGATGATGTGCAGTTTATCCGACAAATCCGCTGCCGCGGAGAACGCCTCTTCCGGCGCGCCGGCGTAGAGCCCAGCGAGTCCTTTGCTCCCCACCACCAGGCTCAGACAGATACGGTCGACCGGCACGAGCGCAGCCGCCCGATCGACGATGTCGCGCACCGGCGTCTCCCTGGCGCCGATGATCTTGGGACTGGTCAGCAGCGCGCCAAGCCAGTGAAACATATCAATGATCTCCTGTCCGGCGATGCCGGGAAAGAGATATTTGTTGCCGCCGGAAAAACCAATGACCTCATGCGGAAAAGTCGGACCAACGATGACGAGCAGGTCATAATCGAGCACCATTTTATTGATACTGACGTCCACTTTTTCTTTCATCAGCCCGTGCGTCAGGTGCTCGACCTCATCGGCCGAGAGCGTGCCGATGTTGGCGAGCTGTCGTGGATCATCCCAGCAGTGGTTGAAAAAGCGCGCCTTGGCATATTTCGCCCGCTCTTCGCGCGTGATGCCGACGCGGTCGCAGATCATTCTCTCGCTCATGGGCGGATGGGTGCCGAGGGCGATGAGCAGATCGAACAGCGCGACGCGATCCGCCAGCAGCGCATAGAGCGTCCGAAACATCACGTCCATGGGCGCTGTGCGCGTGTGATCGGGAATGATGAACAAGAGCTTTTTGCCGCGTACCCTCTGCCTGTCGAACACCTGTGCACAGATCTTTAAGATCTGTTCTTCGGATAAAATTTGCTCCGGCGCGCCACGTCCTTCGATCACTTGAATCCTCACAAAATAGATATTACCGCACCTGCGGTGCGATACAGTCGGTCCGTTCAAACTCGCCGCGTTCCAAAAGGTGGATCACCTGGCGAATGGTCTCCTGTTTTCGCATGCTGTTATGGTGATGCGCCTGGACCAGGACAAAATCTCGCATGCCCGTGAGCTTGGCGCTCTCCATGGAGACGCGGCCATCGTCCCTTCCCGGAATGAAGGCCGACGCCAGCGGATTGATCGACCTGGCGCTCATCACGACAGCAAAGGGATAGTCGGGAATTTCCAGTGAGGCGACCAAACCATCTGGAGAAGCGCTGAGCTGCATTCCCGCCGGACCATTTACTTTGCGAAACAGGCGGCACCAGGCAAATCTGTCGATCAGTTCAGTGCCATGATTCGGCGGACAGATGAAGACAATCCGGCCGAGTCGAGATAGATCGTTTTCCTGCAAAAAGTGACGAGCCAAAATGGCGCCCAGGGAGTGAGCGACAAAATAGAGCGTGTCGCTCCCGGCCCTTTCGCACCGCCGAATGGCTTCACCGATGGCCCTGTCCGCCAGCGTTTGCACATCATACTGCGTGGACGGATAATCGACGCGGCAGACGTTGTAGCCTTGGGCCAGCAGCGCCTGCTCCAGCTTGAGGAACGACGAACTCTTGCCGCGCAATCCGTGCAAGATGATGACGAAATCATCGGATAGATCCGTCTCCGCGATCGAATAATGAAAAGAAGCGGAGTGACAGCCGACGCACAAAAGGCAGAATGGCAAAATATGTATCGGTTTCATCAGCTTGACACTTTTGATCTGTTAGGGTCTCACCGTCGCGCGAAAAGACGATCGCCTCCTAGACGACATAGGTTGACGCCGACGTCGACCCACCGCGCCCCGTCCAGTTGGTGTGATAGTATTCGCCGCGCGGCCGATCGATGCGCTCATAGGTATGGGCGCCGAAATAGTCGCGCTGCGCTTGCAGCAGGTTGGCCGGCAGCCGTTCGCTGCGGTAGCCGTCATAGTATGCCAATGCCGTGCCGAGCGCCGGCGCCGCGATGCCGAGCTCGACAGCGGTCTGAATCACGCGTCGCCAGGCCGGGACCGCGTTCTGAAGTTCTTGCTTGAAAAACGGATCGAGCATCAGATTGAC
>RQOI01000201.1 GCA_003854995.1 Candidatus Zhuqueibacterota bacterium | reverse complement strand
TCTTCACTGTTCCCGATGCATCACTCATCACAAAATTGAATCTCGATCTGCTTCGAGACGACGGCGCCATTGTCTATTTGAACGGCTCGGAAGTACTCCGATCCAATATGCCGGTGGATCCCATCACCTATAAAACGACGGCCTCGTCTGTCGTCGACGGTGCTGCTGAAAATCAATTTCTCACGGCGACGGTCGCCGCGAATCGTCTGACGACCGGCACAAATGTTCTGGCCGTGGAAATTCATCAGTATTTCAAGATGGATGAAGACATCAGTTTTGATCTTAAATTAATGGCGCAACAATCGGGCGAGCCAGTGTCGTATGTCACGGGTCATCTCTATCTCGATGCCAACGGCAATGGCATTCAAGATGGCGACGAATCTGGCTTGGCAAATATCGACATCATCATAACCGATCTCGATAAAACACAAACCGTATCTACGAACGGCAACGGTGACTGGACGGCCATGGTCACTGCCGGTTCAGTGACCATAGATGTGGAACAATCGGATCCTGATTTTCCCGCCGATGCCACACAGACGGAGGGCGCTGATCCGAACACTATTCTTGCAAGTGAAGGAGAGACCACGGATGGCGGAACGGATGGCTATCATGTGAGTCTCGGTGGCGCCATCGGCGATTTTGTGTGGAACGATGCCAATCATAACGGGCTGCAGGATCAGGGCGAGGCTGGAGTGGAAGGCGTAACGGTGACGCTTTACAATGCCGGAGGCCAAGTCGGTTCCCCACAGACGACGGATGGCAACGGAACTTTTGCATTCATCGGACTGGATCCGGGTGAGTATCACATTCAGTTTAGCACTATTCCCGCTGGCGCGGTCTTTACGCTGCAGGACGCTAACGACAATAATAGCGATGCTCAGGACAGTGATGTGGATGGCGTGGGAGCAACGGCGGTTTTCTTGTTGTGCAAAGATGAGATCAAAACCGATATTGATGCCGGCATTTATGTCCAAGCTCCGCCTGAACCGGCGCAGGCATCTGGACTCATCTGGAAAGATGCAAATGCAAACGGTATTAAGGACGCACCCGAAAAAGGCGTTGGCTCTGTGACCGTCAATTTATTAACAGCATCGGGAGCTTTTATTGGGACAACCACAACAGATCGAAAAGGCCTCTACTCCTTTGCTGCAATATCGCCGGGCGATTATATCATCGAATTCGTAAATCCAAATCCTGCGCTATTCGCCTTCACCTTAAAAGATCAGGGATCGAATGATGCGGTCGACAGCGATGTGAATTCGGATGGACGAACGGATGTTTTAGCGTTTGCAAGTGGCGAGATCAAAGCGAATATCAACGCCGGCCTGGCAGATGGCGACGATATGCAGAGTGAACAGGGAATGGTGCTGGCAGAACTGCCGGATGAATACGATCTGCTGCAAAATTTTCCCAATCCTTTTAATCCGGAAACGCATATTGTCTTTAAATTGAAACAGGATGGCGATGTCTCTCTTTTCATTTACAATGTGCAGGGTCAAATCGTCAAAATATTGGCACACGGATTTTATGCCGCAGGAGTTTATAAGGTCGTGTGGAAAGGCGTAAATGAACAGGATCAGCCGCTATCCAGTGGGACGTATCTCTATAAATTGAAGGTCAATGATTTTACGGCTATTCGTAAAATGGCCTTTATGAGATGAAAAAGTTCGGTACATATCGGATTTTGCTATATCTCTATTGTTTCAAATCCAAAGCATGGAATTTTCACGGAATATAATTTGCTGCATGCATGTCCATCAGAAAATAGAAGGCAATATCTGTAAATTTTTTCTGAATCTTGGGGGTAGTGTAGTAAAAGCGGGGTTTGTTTCAAAGTTCGTTTCGGACATCTGAGTTATTGAGCGACAGAGGCTGCAGCTGTGAGCTATGCTACGGTGAATTCGGAAACATGTCAGTTTCATGAAGTAGAATTATTATCTCCTCATAAAACGAACAGAGATCTAGACAAAAGATTTTTCTCTTCCTTTTTCTGCGAAAGAATAAACCATTACTTGCCTCATCTGTAAAACTTGAAACAAAGATCATTCATGTTCAATTCAGCCAAAGTCTGTGCTATTTTTGCCAGCATTCCTCCGCCTTAATAATCGAATCAGTGTTATGCAATTAAACTGCCGGTGAGCACAAATAGCATCGTTGAGAGGAGGATTTTGATGTCTACACAAGAGAACAAGATGTTGGCGCTGCTCCTGGCACTATCGCTGCTGTTGAGTGCAACAGCGATTGCCCAGGGTAATGCGGGCGCCATCTGGACGACAAGAGGTGATTGCGGGGATGAAACCCAGGATGCCAACCACTATGCTGTTGGCGAAACGATTTTTATCAATGGCTCTGGTTTTGATCCCAATACTGATCATGAATGGAGCATCGAAGGCCAACCAGGTCAAGCCAGCTGCGGTCCCGGTGATGTGGTCGCGCAAGGTGGAATCACAACGGACGACGCCGGCGCCTTTTGCTTCAGCGCTTATACGGTTCTCAATGACGACTGCGGCGAATACAAGGTGAGCGTCGGCAACAAACATGACAACTATCGCGTCGATCCGTATCCGTCCATTGACATTGAAAAAACCACGAACGGCGACGATGCCGACGAGCCAACCGGACCTAAAATCGTGGCGGGCGAGCCGGTGTTGTGGCACTATATTGTCACCAATACCGCAATGTGCCGCTGGAGAATGTCGTGGTCACGGACAGCGAACTCGGCCAGGTTTGCACCATTGAGGTTTTGCAAGTTGGTCAATCCATGGAATGTGAGGCCAAAGGCACGGCGCAATTTGGTCAGTACAAGAACCTCGGCACCGCGACCGCTTGGTACGAAGATGTAAGCGTGCAGGATGATGATCCCAGTCATTATGTCGGCGAAAAATTCACCCCGACCGAGCCAGATGATTTTGCCGTGTGCATCTCGTTCAAAGACAAAGACGGCAATTATGTCGGCGATGTCCTGGCCTATCTCACCATCCCCGGCCAAGAGAAGAAATGGAAGGTCCTCAGCAGCTGGAATGAGGTCCTGGCGGGAGGGATGTGGCCGTGCAACTGCCTGTTCAGAGCCTTGATGCCCAATGTCGTTGGCGGCACTTACTCATTCAAATTTTATGCACCTGCGGGATGGAAATTTATTTCGCCGGACCATATGGAAATCGAAATTCCAGAAGGAAATAGTTATTACAGCGTCAGCGGCAACATCTTTTACCTCGAGCGTATAACCGCAACTGATGATTCACCTGCTCCTCCTGCTGATCAGGGCTCTGTCGAACCAAATTCTCTGCTCTTCATCAGCGGCAGCCCGACCGCAGAGGGTGAAGGGTGGGACAATCTCGTAGACGGAGACCTCGAAGGAAGCGATGGCACCACCACAGCTCAAAATGACCTGCAGAACAATGCGCCGGCGTACGGCATATTCCGATTTGCGGACGGGAATATTTATAATTTTAGTCAGGTGAAAATCCAAACTGATAATGGGACGCGAGACAATGGCCGGGCAAATCGACAGGCCAGCAGAATCGATGTTCAGGTATCAATGCTCGGCCTGCGGGAGTCTGATTTCGTCTCTATAGGTTCCCTCAAGGTCAAACCAGACGGCATGCAGGCTTTCGAGTTGAGCAAGACCGTCAAAGCCAAGTACGTCAAAGTAGTGCTTCGGCAATCCAATCGGCCATCGGACGGCTGGATTCAAGCGGTCGAATTTGTCCTGGACTCGCCAGCCATGCGCGGGCCCGAATTGGCGAGTGAAGAGGGCGAATGCGCGTCCATCCCGACCGTTTTCCGGCTGCAGCAGAACTATCCCAATCCGTTCAATCCGGTCACGACCCTATCGTATGACCTGCCGAATTCTTCGCGCGTCACGTTGCGGATCCATGACATCAACGGTAGGACGATCGCCGTGCTGGTCGATGAGCAGCAGAACGCCGGCTCTTACAGCGTGTCGTGGGACGCCTCAGCGCATGCGAGCGGCTTGTCTTTCTGTCACCTCCAGGCAGGGCCCCTCAGGGCGCTGCGCAAGATGACGTTGATCAGATAGAATATCTTGTCGGAGTCATGTATTAAAAGCCCTCTCGATGATCCGGGAGGGCTTTATCATTATGGGATTTGATTGAGAGAGTTGGCAAGCAGCAGACTGTCCAGGCTGAATGCATTTTCACATCACTTTAAAAAAGATTTCGAAATATGACGCCGCCGCCATGATAGGACAGACCACCGACAAAGTGGCGGAAAAGAGAGCTAATACGGTCAACACGCTCAATCGTCAAAAAGATGAGTATGCCTACAATCCATCGGAACTTTATTCATTCCTCAAAGTTAAATGCCTAGAATAAAAAGGTTCCTAATAAGGATTCCATAGCTCTTCCTCTTTGCTACTAAATCAAATTTCAAGACTTTTAATATAGTACAATCCAATATGGGTCGTGCGCCACCAAAATACTATGGGTGGTCCAAATCACTCCATTTATTCATGACAATAGAAGGAGTACAAGTATGAAATCATTCCTTGCTTTGTTTATGGTACTTGCTATAAATGCTGTTCTTGGAACCTCATTGAAAGAATCGTCCAATTCTGCCGATATTCTTGTGATCACCCGTCAAAAATTTGTCCAAAGTATAACCTCTTATAAAACATGGCGGGGAGCTCAGGGCTTTGATGTGAAAATCGTAACCCTGGAAGAAATATTAGCGGAATTCCCATCACTGCAATATTTCAATTCAATCAAAGAATTTATGGATGTAGTATTTATTAAGTGGTACAAACATCCACAATACGCACTACTGGTCGGCAGTTATATGGCGTTGCCGTCATACCCAATAAGTGCTCCTTATTCGTTCGGTGGGAGTAGCGATGTGGATAATTATTATGTGATTGAGGAAGAGGAGGATATTTTTAAGCTCAGAATACCTATCGGACGACTTGCTGTTGATACGGCAGAACAGCTTGACGCGATTCTGCTCAAGTTGAGGCACGTGGAAAGCAACAAGGACATCGATCAGTACGGCTTTGATTTCCTATTCATTGCAGATGATGGCCCACCTGGCGATAATTTGGATGTCTTTGAACATCAGGTAGAATCCCTGGTGAGTTTGTTACCCGCCAACCAACGCTGGCAACGCATGGACCTGGATAGCTCATCTCAATTTTATGGGACACGAATAGATTTATTCGATTTTTTGCAGCGAAAACCACTTTTTTTGTACTTTGCCGGTCTCGCCAATGCCGGACTCTGGGGACATGAGAGCATTCTTACCTCTCTTGACGTAGACTCGATGAACAATATCAATACACCATTTTTTATTTTGGGTTCATTGTGCGAGAGTTTTTATAGCTCCAATCCACGAGAAATTCTCATTCAGCGATTTTTGTGCGAACCCGAAAAAGGTGCATTCGGCGCCATTGCGTCAACAGGTCCTGTATTTACAAATCAATTCGACAGTTTGGCGCAAAATATTCTGAAAGAAATGTTTCGAGGATCATCTCCCAGGTTGGGAGATATTTTTCTGGGCGCTATGAATTCATTGGATAAAAGTCTACGTGGAGTATCAGAACTAGCCCACTTTTTCTCATTTTCTATTATCGGTGACCCATGCTTGATTCTACCCCTCCAAATTCATGCACACGCAGATATTGACAAAGATCACTCTGAGCATACCTTTGAATTAAAACAAAACTATCCCAATCCGTTCAATCCGCGAACAACAATAGAGTTTTTCTTGGCAACGGACGAGATTGTTGATCTCAAGGTTTATAATGTGCTCGGACAGCCGGTTGCCACTCTTTTGAGCAAAAAACCGATGCCTGCGGGTACATACTCTATCCCCTTTGATGGGTCACATCTGCTGTCAGGCTCTTATATTTACACACTCTCCGCTGGTGAACTTCAACAGGCGAAACGAATGGTTCTGCTGAAATGAAAAAATCGAGGTTCAAATCTGCAGAGATCGCATTTTGCAAATTGTCACTCCGACATCAGTTGGCGTCAGAGTGATGATTAGCAATCTCAAATTTCGGATATAAAAAGTAAAGAGACTTATAATTGCTTGATCCGAATATTTTTAAATATAACGCCGCCGCCATGATCCTGCAGTAACAGGTGTCCGGCCGCCGATTCGCCAAAATTGTCTCGATCCTTGAATTTGCTCCTGGCGATGGCGGCGCGGAACGCCGCGCTGCCGCGTTCAAATTCCAGCACCTTGACGCCGTTCAACCAATGTTCGCAGTGAGTGCCGTTTGCGACGATGCGAGCGCTGTTCCATTCATCGAACGGCTTGAGCTGCGCGCCGGTCGACGGCAGAATATCATACAGATCAGCGATGGCATGCGGACCATCAATCCCACCCGTTGTCGCATAGAGCTGGTATTCCAGACCCAACTCTGTGCCGGGATAGACAAAATATTTGACCCCGCTGTTCGTGTCTTTGCCCGCTGCGGGTTTCTGCAGTTTGAACTCAAAGACGAATTCAAAATTCGAATACTGCTTTTTGCTCACCAGGCTGGCGTGCGCATTTTTCGGACGATCTCCTTGCCGCGTGCTCTGCAGCTCGCCATCCGCAATTCTCCAGCAGTGGGGAATCAGCGCATCTCTTGTCGAGCTCTGCCAGTGGTCGAGCGTCCGGCCGTCAAAAAGCGATTCCCAACCGGCAGGTGA
>RQOI01000200.1 GCA_003854995.1 Candidatus Zhuqueibacterota bacterium | reverse complement strand
TTGAATTCCCAGCGCGCGACGAGATTCGAGCGAAATTCGCGAAAGTTGAAATCGGGATTGTCCAGATGATAGTCAACGCGGCCGTCAGCTGTCTCATCGATGTCGTACTGATTCTGCTCCGCGTCGAAAGCGATCTCTTTATCCGTATAGATGTGATAGAGATCGTCATAGCTCTCGGCGCGCGGCCGGGTGATCCGCTTGATGTTCGCATAGTTGCCGATCGAGAGGTATGGATTTCCGTAATATTGGATGGTCAGTTCGGGCGTGATGGCGTAATCGAGACGGAGAGTCATTCCCAGGGTTTCACGATCCAGTTCTCCCAGAATATAGCGTTTATCGCGCTCGAACTCTTTGGTGTCGATGTATTGCAGCGCTGTCGTTGTCTGCGAATATTCGAATTCCGATGACAGCCGCAACGTGTTGATGATCTTCCAATTGACAAACGGCGCGATGTCAAATGTTTTTGAAATGTCATCATAATGAAAATGGGCGTGCAGCATGGCGCCGAGGCTCAATTTTTTCGAGCCGTCGGTCGAGATGTGATACATGTTGTGCAGCCAGCCTTTTGTCCGCACCGCCGGGCCGCCGCGCAAGAGTCGCGTATCGAACTGGTCCGTCTCGTGATAGGCATTGGCAAAAAAGCGCCATTTGTTGCGGAACTCGCCCTCCACCTCGAACTGGACGTTGGAGCTGAGGTGATTGCGGCCGGTGTCCCACCTGTTTTCGATGCCCGTCTCGATGCTGTAGCTGCGAAAAATGCCGTGTGGGACGTTCTCGACGTAAGCGATCTCTCCGCCGGCGCTCAGGACGTCCGCTTCGGTCAGATAGCCGATGTCATTGAATTCCAATCCGGGCGATCGCCAGTTCGTCTCAATTTCCCACCGCCAGCGCCCATTGCCGCCTTTGCCGACTTGGAAAGATCCGCCAAGACCGTCGAGGCTCGTCGCCGCAGAGTCCAGGGATACGTGCTCCGCATCCGGCCGTTGGAAGTAGCGCGCCGACGCGGTCTGCAGATCGAGGATCGCCCGTCTGTCGCCGTAGAGAGTGCTGAACACTCCCTTTGCATCGACATAATATGTTTTATCCTGCCAGTAATGGCGCAGATCCACGCCGCCCGTATAGGCCGAGCGATTGAGCAAGTTGAGATGATCGTCATCGATCTGGCGATTGGTCGCCGTCAAGATGCCGCCGAAAATGGTGTTGCTGCCATTGTAATCTTTTTGCACTCGCATGACAGCATAGTTGGTGAGCGGCTCAACGGCCTGAGAATACCGCCCCGCCGGTGTGTCAATGTCGGCGTTTTCTTTTGCGGTCAAGCTGGACAGAATGCCCACGGACAAGCCATCTTTAGATTTCCCTGACATCTTGATGGCGCCAAGGATGGCCGTGTTGTCGGGCACATCCGCATACTCATTGACATTCAGAACCGGGTAGTAGCTTGGACTGTGACCGATTCGACGGGAATAAAAGAGCAGATCGTGCTCGAAATCAAAGTCGTAAATGTTTTTGCCCTCCAGAAAGAAGGGGCGTTTTTCTTCATAAAAGGTCTCGAATACGGTGAGGTTCAGGACAGAGGGATCTGCCTCCACCTGACCGAAATCCGGATTCACCGTTAAGTCCAGGGTGAAATCGCTGCTGATGCCGATTTTACCATCCAGGCCGACGGCCGTGTCGGTCTCACGGCCCGTAAATGGATTGCCGCTCTGTTGTGCCGAGGTGTGCAGTTGGCTGCGCAGGTAGGGCATGAGCTCAAAGCGGCGATTTTTAGGCAAATTGGCGATGCCGTGCAATTCGCCGATCGCGCTCATGCGCGCCGGCGTGTCGCGCGGGATCAGCGCCCATTGATCCTCTTCCATGAAGCGATTGATCCAGCGCCACGCGTGCAATCCCCAGATCTGCTGCTTCTCATTGCTGTAGCGCAGCTGACTCAGAGGGACGCGAAACTCGGCTGTCCAGGCCGAATCTTCTTGCGCCACTTTGCCATCCCATACCGCATCCCAGCTGGTGTCCCATCCGTCGTTCATGAGGACCAGGTCAATTTTGGTGCCGCTGGCGGTCAGATCGAATTCAAAGCCCGTGCGCTGATCGTGGTAACTGTCAAAGCAGACGCCGACGATGTCGCCGTCTATGGCATCGCGACGCCCCCGGCTTTTATCTGTTTTAGCCGGATCGTCATGCGCCCGAATCGCAAAGTAGAGATTCTTGTCATCGTACAAGATTTTCAGCTCTGTTTCGGCGCTCGGCGCCGCGCCTTCGACCGGTATCTGCTGCGTATAGTTTCCGGACCAGATTCCTTCCTTCCAACAGGCGTCATCCAGAACGCCGTCTATCCTGGGCGGCTCAGTTGTGAGCCTTTGTGAATGGTAAATCCGTTTGCCGTCTTGTGTCCTATGAATCGTGGTGTCAACCACAGAAGCTGTAGAAACGTGGCTTTTGAGGAGCAGCAGCAGAATCGCGATGATGCCCGGACGTGAGATGATGTGCATTGTCGATTTCCATTTTCAGCGTGATTTACATTTGATGGGTGAAAATGTACAAAAGAAATAGCAAAATTCCTGTAAACAATTGTCATCGACGTGCTAATACGAGGAGAAATATTGATAAAAAAATGCCAAATCGTTCTTTGTGTTCTTCGCAACCTTGTGGTGAATCCGTGTTTCATTAGTGATCATCAGTGGCTTTAAATGCTGATCGACAGAGCAGTTTTGATAAAATTCTTCTGATGATCCTTCATTGCTTTCATTTATTATGCGATCAGCTTGTCCAGCTCCGCCAAAACCATTTCTGCCTTGACGCGCATCCTGTAAAAAATGACGACTCCCGGAAAATCCTCTTTCGAGCAATTCAGCTTTTCGTTCACCGCCACAATCAGATCTCGCCGATTGGCGCGCTGTATCTTTTCAATTTTTCTCTGCAGGTATTCGGGCGTCCAAAAGCCGACGATCTCCAGCATCGCCTGACATCCGTTTCGATGGTAGAAAGTGAAATCAGGAATGAACACCGTGTCGCCCAGGTCCAAAATTTCGGTTTCGCGACGAATAGCCCACTCGCTCTTTTGCTTTTCAAAGTCGCGATAGAACGCTTCTTCAACCGAACTGTCGAACAAGCTGTCATTTTTGTAGTAGCTGACGAGCCCGCTTGCATCATCCAGATGAAAAAAGCGGCGGCCGCTCGGCGTGTCGATGTCGGCTTGCATTGTCCAGCGTTTTGCCAGCATCAAGCCGGGAAGAAACCTGGCGAGATGAACGCCGTATTTTTGCGTCCTGCGAAACAGCGAGGTTGGGCCGTCGATGTGAATGAAGAAGTGATCTTTATGCTTTTCAATGGCGTGCATCAATCCCGCCAGTTTGAGATGATGAAAGACGGTTTTATAGCTGTCCCACAGCCGCACATGCATGCAAGAGCAGCGATACAGTATTCCCTGCGCGAGCGCAAGATTGTAACGACGGATTATCTCTTCTGCTAGCGGCTCATGTTTCATCCCTGCCAGTTTATGGTTCTCGGCCAGGTCGCCATATAACGATAGCGAGGAGAGAGCTGTTTGCTTGCCGAAAAACTGTTCGAGCACGACATCGCGGCTGTTCTTGTGGAGCACATCCGGCTGACGAACGATGGGACGAAAATTTTCGGCAAATTCAAAGAGCCGGATTCTCTCCTCGGTATAGTTTATCTTCTGGTCCGCCTGGTAATCAGCAAAGCCGTCAATTATTTTTGTCAATCCACGCACGATTTTATGTCCGGCCCAGCCGGATCCATACTTTTCAAGGGATGCTGCGAGCTCTTTGCGCGTCTTGCCGATGTGGGCTCGATAGGTAGAAAGCAAGTCGTTCGTCAGCTTGAGATAAAAATGGCCGTGTCGGCGCGTTAGGTAGCGAGGGGTGATTTCTTTTTCACCCACGTCGTAGCGCAACAGATTACCTGTAAGCATCGGATTGCCTCCGGCGATAGGAGATGGAACTCTCTTGTGTCGCGGTCGTCACGAGTTCATAGAGCACCGCGTCTTTATCCTCCCTCTTTCGCAAGATGCGGCCCAGACGTTGCAGATGCTCGATTGAACTGGCGCTGCCGCTCAAAATGATGGCGACGTTTGCTGCGGCAATATCGATGCCTTCATTCAAGACGCGCGACGTGGCCAGAACGCTGAATTGGCCGAGGCGAAATCTGTCGAGAATCCATTTGCGCTCGATCGCTTTCGTCTGATGGGTTATGGCGGGAATGAGAAAGAGTTCGGAAATACGATAGACCAGCTCGTTGCTGAAGGTAAAGATCAATATTCGATCTTGCACATGCTTTTGTAAAAGGAGCTCCAACGTCTCTATTTTGCCGTCAGCGTTGAGAAGGATGCTGCGGGCATTCGTGCGGGCGCGCAGTGCTTCGAGGGCGCAAGGATCGTTGGCGCTTTCTTG
>RQOI01000199.1 GCA_003854995.1 Candidatus Zhuqueibacterota bacterium | reverse complement strand
ATTCTTGCGCACATTTCTCGACAAACAGGAGCATCACTTCACCCAAGGCAAGCTGAAGATGTGGCTTCCTGTATTTGAGATGATTGATACCATATTGTTCTCCACAGGTAAAACGACCAAGTCTGGTTCCCACATTCGGGATGCGCTCGATCTCAAACGCATGATGATCCTCGTCGTTTTCGCCCTGGTCCCCACCGTCATCATGGCGCTCTATAACACCGGCTTGCAGGCCAACCTGGCAATGGCGGCGGGCGCCGAGTCAACGAGCTGGCAGGCGCAGGTGGTGCGCGCTCTGGGAATCGGGTTTAATCCGCTCAACATATGGGCTTGCATGGCGCACGGTGCTCTTTATTTTCTGCCCATCTATATACTAACGCTTGCTGTCGGAGCTTTCTGGGAAGTTCTGTTCGCCGTGGTTCGCAAGCAGGAGATCGCCGAAGGTTTTCTCGTCACCAGTTTGTTGATCCCATTGATTCTACCACCGGACATCCCATACTGGCAGGTGGCCATCGGCGTCACATTCGGCATTGTCATTGGCAAGGAGGTTTTCGGCGGTGTCGGCATGAATATTCTCAATCCGGCGCTGACGACTCGCGCTTTTCTCTTTTTCGCTTATCCGGCGCAGATATCCGGCGACAAAGTGTGGGTGGCAGTCGACGGTGTGAGCCAGCCGACCATACTCGCGCAGTTCGCAGATCCGCTCCTCGATATGACCTACACCTGGAAAGAGGCTTTTTTGGGCTTTGTGCCAGGCTCGATGGGAGAGACATCAACGCTCGCCTGTCTGATCGGCGCCGCCTTTCTGATCATCACCAAAGTCGGTTCCTGGCGCATCATGCTGAGCATTTTACTCGGCATGACTGGCATTTCACTCCTCTTCAATCTCATCGGCAGTGCCACCAATCCAATGTTCGCCGTCACGCCGATATGGCACCTGGTCATTGGTGGATTCGCCTTTGGCACTGTTTACATGGCGACCGACCCGGTCAGCGCAACGATGACCGAACAGGGCAAGTGGATGTACGGCGCCTTGATTGGCATTCTCGTTGTGCTCGTTCGCGTCGTCAATCCGGCCTTTCCTGAAGGCATGATGCTGGCCATACTGTTCATGAACGTGTTTGCGCCGATCATTGATAAAGTTGTCATCAATGCCAACATCAAAAGGAGGCTCGTCCGCGATGTCAAATGATAGCACCAAAAAGATGGTGACTGTGGCGCTGGGCGTCTGTCTGGTCTGCTCCATACTTGTATCAACCGCAGCAGTCGCATTAAATGCACGACAAGAAAAGAATAAAGAGAGCGATAAGATAAAAAACATTCTCATCGCCGGCGAACTGATGCAGGAGGGCATTGATGTCAAAGCCGTCTTTGACAGCAAGGTGCAGCCAGAGATCGTCAACTTGCAGAGCGGTGAATTCTTGCCCGAAAGCGACTATAATGCCAAGCTCGATCCGGCCACTTTTAATGTGAAGGTCATGGCGGACGATCCGGACTATGGCACTGCCATTCCGGCGGATAAAGATCTCGCGCGCATTCGGCGAATGCCGAAATATATGACAATCTATATCGTCAAAGTGAACGATCAGGCTGAAAAGTATATCCTGCCGATATACGGCAAAGGGCTGTGGTCGACGCTGTACGGTTTTCTGGCCCTCAACAGCGACCTGCAGACAATCGAGGGCATCACGTTCTATGAACATGGTGAAACCCCCGGTCTTGGCGGTGAGGTCGACAATCCGCGCTGGAAAGAGATCTGGAAAGGAAAACAGGTTTTTCGGGAGAATGGCGAGGTTGGCATCACTGTCATCAAAGGGCAGGTCGATCCGGATGATCCAGACGCCCAGTATGAGGTTGATGGCCTCTCGGGTTCAACCCTGACGACGCGCGGTCTGGATGCCATGGTCAAGTTCTGGCTTGGCGATAGCGGCTACGGTCCTTTCATTCGCGGACATCGAATCCAAAAGGAAGAGATAAATGAGCAAGGTTAAAAAAATTCTTCTCGATCCGATTTTCAACAATAATCCGATCGCCTATCAGATCCTCGGCATCTGTTCAGCCCTGGCCGTGACCTCCAAGCTGGAGACCTCCATCGTCATGGCTCTGGCCGTGACCTTTGTCGCCGCGTTTTCCAACTTTGCGGTCAGCCTGATTCGAAATCATGTTTCCAGCAGCATCCGGATACTGGTCGAAATGACCATCATCGCCTCTCTGGTGATCGTCGCTGATCAGATCATCAAAGCGTACGCCTATGATATCAGCAAACAGCTCTCGGTCTATGTCGGTCTGATCATCACCAACTGCATACTCATGGGGCGCGCAGAAGCATTTGCGCTGAAAAATCCGCCGCTTCTCAGTTTGTTGGATGGCATCGGCAATGGCCTCGGCTATGCCTTTGTGCTGTTGTTTGTCGGATTTTTTCGCGAGCTGATCGGTTCCGGGAAATTGCTCGGTATTCCGATTTTACCCCTGGTGACAGATGGCGGCTGGTACGTCCCGAATGGGCTGTTTTTGCTCTCTCCCAGCGCGTTCATCATCATTGGGCTGCTCATATGGGCCATTCGCACCTGGAAGCCCGAACAAATTGAAGAGGAATAGGCCATGTTAGAGCACTATATCAGCTTGTTCATAAAATCTGTCTTTATTGAAAATATGGCGCTCGCGTTTTTTCTGGGCATGTGTACGTTTCTGGCCGTATCCAGACGAGTGGAGACGGCCATCGGCCTGGGCATCGCGGTCATCCTTGTCCAGGCCGTCACGGTGCCGGTCAATAATCTCATCTATCATGGTGTGCTCAAAAAAGGCGCCCTGGCGTGGGCGGGATTCGATACCGATTTGACCTTCCTTGGTTTCATCACCTATATCGGCGTCATCGCCACCATCGTACAGATTCTCGAGATGACACTCGACAAATTTGTCCCAAAACTTTATAACTCGCTGGGCATCTTTCTGCCGCTCATCACCGTCAACTGCGCCATTCTTGGCGGTTCGCTGTTCATGGTCGAGAGAGACTATAATTTCCCGGACAGCATCGTCTTTGGCTTGGGGTCGGGCGCCGGCTTTGCCCTCGCGGTCATCGCCCTGGCAGGTATTCGCGAAAAGATGAAATATAGTGATGTGCCGCCTGGGCTTCGGGGACTGGGGATCACATTCATAACAGTGGGGTTGATGGCCATCGCTTTTATGCTTTTTTCTGGAATTCAATTATAGAGGATATGAATGCAAGGAATTGGTCTCATTCTCCTGGGTGTGTTCATGTTCACACTCATCGTCATTGTGCTCGTTCTGCTGATCTTGTTTGCCAAATCAAAGCTGGTGCAGAGCGGCAATGCCACGATTGTCATAAACGATGACGATGATCACACCTATGAGGTCCCGCTCGGTGGCAAGCTTTTAAATACACTGGCGGATCAGGGTGTCTATCTGCCATCAGCTTGCGGCGGGGGAGGCACATGTGGTGAGTGCAAATGTATTGTGATCGCGGGCGGCGGTGATGTGCTGGCGACAGAAAAGGGCGTGCTCGCTCGGGGGCAAGTTCGTCAGGGTTATCGACTCAGCTGCCAGGTGCCGGTGAAAGGTGATATGAAGTTGCAGGTGCCGGCAGAGGTGTTCGATATTCAGAAATGGGAATGCACCGTCCGCTCCAACCATAACGTGGCTACCTTTATAAAAGAGCTCGTTCTCACTTTTCCCGAAGGTGAATACATCGATTTTCGCGCCGGCGGTTATATCCAGATCGAGGCGCCGCCGCACACGGTTCGTTATGCAGATTTTGATATTGAGGAAGAATATCGCGGTGAATGGGACAAATACGATATGTGGCGATACGTCTCCAAAGTCCATGAACCAGTGCAGCGCGCGTATTCAATGGCGAATTATCCGGATGAAAAAGGGATCATCATGCTCAATATTCGCATTGCGTCGCCGCCGCCCGACAAACCCTCGGCGCCGCCCGGACAAATGTCATCCTTTCTTTTTCATCTCAAGCCGGGCGACAAGGTGACAGTCTCGGGTCCCTATGGTGAATTCTTCGCTCGTGATACGGATAATGAGATGATCTTCATCGGCGGCGGCGCCGGCATGGCGCCGATGCGTTCCCATATTTTTGATCAGCTCAAACGTCTCAAATCAAAACGGAAAATCTCGTTCTGGTACGGTGCGCGCAGTCTGCGAGAGAGTTTTTATAATGATGAATTCGACGACTTGGCTGCAAAGAATGCAAATTTCACCTGGCATCTCGCGCTCTCCGAACCGCTGCCGGAAGACAACTGGAACGGCCTGACGGGTTTTATTCATAAAGTATTGCTGGAAAATTACCTCAAAGATCATCCGGCGCCGGAAGAGTGCGAATATTATCTCTGTGGTCCGCCGCTGATGAACGCGGCGGTCCTGAAAATGCTGGATGATCTCGGCGTTGAATCCGAGAACATACTGTTCGATGATTTTGGCGTTTAATATTTGTGGAACATTAATTGCATTGACGAGTTAGAATTTTCCTTTGGACTAAATGTTCTGTTTGGAGGATGGAAATCAAAATGTGCGCGGATAGTGATATAAAGTTTCTTCACGTTCAACGTCGACGAATTGAGTATGACAAATGGTGCGAAGGTTGTGCTATCGGGCGCGATCCGGGTTCAGTCTATGTCGAGAACTGGATAGAGAACTATGCCGGCCTTTACCGTATGGCTTGGAACAATTCACTCTGCAAAAGGTGCAGGCACTATCGAGAGTGCGGCTTGCAGGTATTGCCGGTATGCGAGCAGTATGATGATCATGAACAGTAGTCGAAGAGAATGAAAAAAGCACTCTTTCTCCTCGCACTTTTCATGAGCACAGCGCTCGTGACCTGTTCAAGATCGAAAGTTGATCTTGAACAATATGTCATGAACGGCACAACGATGGGGACGTTATATAGCATCAAAGTTGTCGAGCCGACGAGCGTCCTCGTGGATCAGATCGCCCTGCACAATGACATCAAAGCCCTTTTGTACGACATCAATCAGAAAATGTCCATTTACATTGATGATTCAGAGCTGTCTCGGTTCAATCGAGCGCCCGCGAACGAGTGGATTGTGGTCTCGCAGGAGATGATTGACCTTTTCAGAGCAGCCATCAGCACGAGTGTAAAGTCAGATGGTGCGTTTGACATAACGGTGGGGCCGCTGGTCAATCTTTGGGGATTTGGTCCGGAAGATAATCAAAGCAACTGGCCGTCGCCGGACGACATACGAAAACGCATGGCACTTGTCGGCTATGCGCACCTGAAAATCCAGGCTGAGCCGCCGGCACTGCAAAAAGAGATCGATGGTCTCTATTGTGATCTGTCCGCCATTGCCAAGGGTTGGGGCGTCGATCGGGTCGCCGAATTGATCGAATCCTGGAACCTGCACAACTATCTTGTTGAGATCGGCGGCGAAATACGCGCCAAAGGCATGAATGCGAAGAGCGCTGCCTGGCGTATCGGCGTCTCCGCGCCGGATCAGACATCAGGCATTCAGAGAGTCATTCACGTGCGAGATGTCGGCATCGCCACCTCTGGTGATTATCGCAACTATTTTGAAAAAGATGGCGTTCGATATTCGCATACCATTGATCCGAGGACCGGCCGGCCGATTGCGCACAATGTGGCTTCGGTGACGATCATCCACGAGACCTGCATGGTGGCCGATGCCTATGCGACAGCTCTCAACGTCCTTGGCCTGGAACAGGGAATGGTGCTGGCAGAAAAAGAGAATCTGCCGGCCTT
>RQOI01000198.1 GCA_003854995.1 Candidatus Zhuqueibacterota bacterium | reverse complement strand
ATACCACGAGCCCCTGACCTATCGCCCGAAAACGCTGCTCACCGGCAAAGCCTCGCTCAAAGTCAATCATTTTCAGATTCAGGCGGATTATCGCTACGCCAGCAAAATCGACGAAGTGAAAATCTATCCGATCAATGACCGGGTGCCGATGAACTTTTTCGACCTGCGCGCCTTTTACGATTTTGGCATTGTGACGCTGCAGCTCGGCGTCAACAATATGCTGCAATACAACTATGCGCCCATGGAGAGCAATCTGATGGCGCCGCGGACATTCACGGCGGGATTGAAGGGGCAATTGTAGGGTGGGATGCATCCCACCCTACTCGCCGAAGACGAGATCAGGCGCAAATTTCATATCCATCGATTCTCCCCAGTCTTTTTCGTACCAGCCCAATTTGACATAGCGATGAAAGGTCGTCCAGGGCCATAACATAGGGGCTTTAACTAGGCCATGCTTCATTCACTGCTGTTTCCCCTCGTTCTTCCCTTGTTGACGCCGCTTGCCTTTGCCAGCCCAGTCGACGAGCGCTGGGGCAACGTCGTTCGAATAAATGAATTTGTCGCGGCCAATAGTTCCGGGTTTGCCGACGATGATTCAGAATATGCGGATTGGATCGAGCTCTACAACAGCGGCGCCGAACCACTGGACCTGGCAGGTTATGCATTGACCGATGATCTTGACGATGCAGCAAAATGGACCTTCCCATCTGTCACGATCGATGCGCATGGCTATCTCGTCGTCTGGGCATCCGGCAAGGATAGAATCTCGCCAACGGCTGTGCACGCCAATTTCAAATTGAGCAAAGACGGTGAGCAGATCGGCTTGTTTGGCTTGGCAGGTCAAGCCCTCGATACCCTGACCTTTGCGCAGCAGTTCACCGATCTCGCCTGTGGCCGCTATCCGGATGGCGGCGACAATTGGCATTTTCTGACGCCAACGCCGGGTGCGGCCAATGCGCCCGCCATTGCGCCGCCGCAGGTCAGTGTAGCGCAGGGATTTTATCCCGCGGCTGTCACCGTGGATGTCACGTGTACGACGGCAGATGCTGTGATCCGCTATTCGCTCGACGGTTCAGCCGTAACAAGGAACAGTCCGTTGTGGAGTACGCTGCGCATCATCAGCCAGAATACGATCCTGCGGGCGGCCTCTTTTCGCGGCGTCGAAAAGAGTCCGGTGATCACCAAGACCTATTTGATCGATCAGCTGGCCTCGATCCCCTCTCTCTCCCTGGTCATCGATCCGGCGGATTTATATGATGCGACATCCGGCATCTATACGCACTGGCAGGAGAGTGGCGACGCGTGGGAGCGGCCGGGACATCTGACCTGTTTTCAGAGCGATGGAGCTGTCGGATTCAGCCTGGATGGTGGATTCCGAATTCACGGCAGTTCGTCGCGCGCCTTTCCCAAAAAATCATTCCGCATCTATTTCCGGCCTGAATATGGCTCTGGTTCGTTGAGATATGACCTGTTTCCAGAATGTGACATTGAAAAGTTTGACCGGCTCGTATTGCACAACGGCTCATCCGATGAGCTGTTCTATCCGGGTCGCTGGACAGTGGTGAAGAATGCGCTCGTGGCGGAGACGGCCAGATCGACGCCGGTTTTAGCCGCACACGGGCGCTTTGTCGCCGTCTATTTGAACGGTGAAAACTGGGGCATCTACTATTTGCGCGAACGCGTGGATGAACATTTCTTCATCGCTCACTTTGGCACGGATCAATTCGATGTGCTCAAAGGCAACACCTCTGACGAACTCAGCGTGGAGCTCGGATCCGACAGCCACTGGAAAAGCACACACCAATTTTTCGAGACATCATATTTTGCGAATGCCGCTCATTATCAAAGAGCCGCCCAGCTCGTTGACCTGGACTGTTTCATTGATTATCAAATCATCGGTTCCTTCATTGGCGATCACGACTGGCCACACAATAATTTCTATGTGCTGCGGCGGCTGTCGGGTGACACGCGCTGGCGGTGGATGTTCTGGGATTCAGATCATGCTTTTGCCAATTATGTACAGGAAGATGTTTTTCTGAATTCGATCCAATGGATTACGAGGAATTCTGTTCGGCCTGATCTCAAGCTCTTTGGTTCTGCAGATGATGAAAAGTATCTCTGGGCAACTCTCATGTTGCGCAAGCTGTTAGGCAACAGTGAGTTCAAGCAAAAATTTGTGATCCGCTATGCAGATTTGCTCAATACGACGCTGAGCGAAAAAAAGCTTGTCAGTCGAATCGATAGTTTACAGACGCTGTTGTCCGGCACTGTCTACAAAGAATATGACAAGTGGGGCTCGCTCGCCCATGCAGAGACATCGCTCTCCTGGGAACAGAATATGGCATTTTTGCGCGACTATGTTCAAAGGCGTCAAGAAATCATCCGCGAATATCTGGCTGAAAAATTTGGCCTCGGCGCCCGCCATACTCTAATCCTTACGACGTCAGGCGGCGGACGTGTGAAGGTCAATACGATTTATGCCGATTCATCACATTGGACAGGACGCTATTTTGCCGCTTATCCCGTTCACCTCAAGGCAGAGGCCAAGCCCGGATCCGAGTTTTTGGGGTGGAGTGATCCCTCCTTGCCGGACGTGGACAGCGTGGATGTGACATTGTCATCCGATTATGCGGTCACTGCCTTTTTCAGTGATGAGGTGTTCAGACAAAGGCTGGATTTTGACGAGGGCTGGAATACATTTTCACTGGCGATCAGTCCGCAAAATGGCAATGACCTTCTCGATATCCTTGCGCCGATTCAGGCCAATCTGATCAAGGTCCTCGATGAGGACGGACAATCAATTGAGAGGTTGTTCGGCGTCTGGCATAACTATATCGGAGAATGGCGAGCGACCGAGGGATATGACCTCAAGGCGGATTCTGCTGTCTCGCTGGAGCTCGCCGGCTATGAGATCGCGACGCCAGCCGACATTGACCTCAAGCGAGGCTGGAACATCATCAGTTACGTCTGCCGGGAGGAGGCGCAGGACGCCATGCTGCTCTTTCGCGATTTGATCGCCGATGAACAGCTCATCAAAGTCATCGATCGCAAGGGGCAAACGCTGGAGAAAATCTTTGGCGTGTGGTATAATTATATCGGCAATGTCAAACCGACTGAAGGATTAAAGGTTAAGGTTCGGCAGTCGTGCACCCTGACGCAGGCCTGCCAGGACGCTCCCCTGGCCAAGGAGCTGCTGGTTCAGAAACCACAACACCTTCGCCTGGAGGGTAATGGTCATCCTTTTCAACCGATGCAGTTCTACTTTTATAGTGTTCGCATCAATGGCCAGGATCCTGAGCCCGGCGACGAGATCGCCGTCTATGATGGCGACCGACTGGTCGGCGCGACCATCGTGCAACCGCCAGCAGACCGGCCAACTCTCGTCATTGCGGGCAAAAGCGATGGCGTCAGTCAGGGTTTTATCGAGGGTCATCCTTTTTCGCTGAAAATATGGAAAAAGCGCGCCAATCAATTGCTGGATATCGATGCCGAGGCTGTCAGTACGTGGACGCCAGAGGGTCTGGAAGACGGCTCTCTTCGCTCCTTCCAGGGTTTGGCATCCGTCATTATAAAGATTGAACTCACGGCAACGGTTTTTCGCAACTGTTCAACGTCAGCCGTGCTCTATCAGAATTATCCCAATCCATTCAATTTCGCAACGACGCTTCCGTTTGTTGTGTCGGAAAAGAGCGACGTCCGGATTGAAATCTTTGATATTCGCGGTGTCTCCGTGCGCCTGTTGACCGCCGGGATCAAAGAGGCTGGCCGCTACACGATTCGGTGGGATGGGGAGGATGATAGGGGCGTCACGGTCGGCGCCGGGCTTTATATCTGCAGATTTATCAGTGGCGATGTGGTGCAAAATCGGAAGCTGCTCTGCATCAAATGAGCCGTTCAGCTCTGCAGGACAGCCTCTATTTTCTGAAAAGCCCAATCCAACTCTTGCTCGTCGATCACCAGAGGTGGTGTCAGTCGAATGACCGTCGCATGCGTCTCCTTGCACAGCAGGCCTTCTTTTTTGAGCGCCTCGCAAAAACGACGTGCGCCGGCCAGGAGCTCGATGCCAATCATGAGCCCTCTGCCGCGGATCTCTTTTATATACGGACTCTTGATGGAGGATAATTTTTCCCGCAGGTAGCCGCCCAGCTCGAACGACCGTTCGGGTAGTTTTTCCTCGAGCAGAACGGCCAGTGCTTCGCGCGCCACCGCGCATGCCAATGGATTGCCGCCAAAAGTACTGCCGTGATCGCCGGGTTTGAACACATCCATGACGCCTTCGCGCGCCAGAAAGGCGGACACCGGATAAAAGCCGCCGCTCAGCGCTTTGCCGATGACGATGCCATCGGGTTGCACATCTTCATACTGGTAGGCGAAGAGTTTGCCGCAGCGCCCGAGTCCCGATTGGATCTCGTCCAGAATGAAGAGGATGTCCTGTTCCCGGCACAGCGCCTGAATGGCCTCCAGATGCCCGGGCGGCGGAATGATGATGCCGCCTTCACCCTGTATGGGTTCGAGCAGGACAGCGACGGTATTCGGCGATACGGCTCTTTTCAACGCAGCGATGTCTCCGTATTCCACGGTGATAAAGCCGGGTGTAAAAGGGCCGAATCCTTTTTTGTACTGTTCCTCTGTCGAGAATCCGACGATTGTCGTCGTACGTCCGTGGAAATTATTTGTCGCGACAATGATTTCGGCGCGCTCAGCCTCGATCCCTTTGACGGTGTAACCCCATTTCCGGGCAGCCTTGATGGCTGTCTCGACCGCCTCAGCGCCGCTGTTCATCAGCAGGGCGCGGTCAAATCCGGTCAGCTCGCACAATTCCTTTAATAAAAGCGGAAATTGATCGTTGCGAAAAGCGCGCGATGTCAGAGTTAATTTTTCGCACTGTTCGCGCATGCGGGCGACGAGTCGTGGGTGGCAATGGCCCTGATTCACCGCCGAATAGGCGCTCAAAAAATCCATGTATTTCGCACCGTTGACATCATAGAGCCAGACGCCGGCGCCGCGATTGATGACGACATCCAGCGGAAAATAATTGTGCGCCCCGAACTGCTCCTCGATCTGTATGAAAGTTTGACTGTTCATGATATCCTTTGCAGATGAATTTCGTTTCAAGAGGGATAAATTAGAAATTCAGCATGGAAAAAACAAGAAAATTCGGGTTCTATAGGTAAGAGGTCAGTTACTGGTAAAATTGAATAAAAAATCAACACAAAACCACAAAAACACCAAGGCACACGAAGAAAAACACAAACCTGGATCCTGGCAGCTTTTTTTAAAGCAAATTTCATTTCAATTCTAAATTTTTATCATT
>RQOI01000197.1 GCA_003854995.1 Candidatus Zhuqueibacterota bacterium | reverse complement strand
CTCTGTGGAACTCGGCGTTCTCGGTGGTTATCTTCTATGTTACGCTTTTGTCAACGTGGCTACCCGTAACTGACCTTTTACATTCGCCTGGTTCAATCTTTTGTTGTTCATCGAAATACTCCTTATATTCATATGATTTTGCCGCCACCCCCGAGCAGAGGAAAATCTATGAAGATGAAAGACGCCGCAAGACCCACTCCAGCCGCCACCGCCGCGTGGATTCTGTATGATTTTGCCAACACAGCCTACTCCATGAATGTCGTGTCGCTATATTTCAGCACCTGGATTGTCATTGAGCTGGCACAAAGCGATTTTTGGGTCTCGCTCGTCAATTCATTCTCCATGCTCCTCGTCGCCATCACCATGCCGGTGCTCGGTGATTGGTCGGATAGAAAGAACAAAAAGATGGTGGCGCTGTTCATTTTCACCGTCGCCTGCATTTCCGGGACTTTGCTCCTCGGCGTAGCCGGCGTCACGATTTCATCCACACAACTGCTGATTCCACTGGTTCTCGCCATCTATGTGATCTCTAATTACAGCTATCAGGGCGGACTGGTATTTTATAACGCACTATTGCCCGCTGTCAGCACGCCAAAGACGCTCGGTCGCGTGTCCGGATATGGTGTGGCGATCGGTTATCTGGGATCCGCAGCTGGACTTTTAGTCGGCGGGCTTTTTGTCGATGGCCGCCAGTTTGGCGTCACTATCCCGGGCATTCGCGCCGGAGGGACAGTGGCGGCTTTCATGCCGACCGCCATCCTGTTCCTGATATTTGCCATTCCAATTTTCATCTTTGTTCGCGAACCGGCCATCGAGGTGCGCGACCCCCATTGGGACATCAAATCGTCTTACAAAAAGGTGTGGCATTCGATCAAAAGCACGCAAAAGCATCCTGGACTGCTGCGCTTTTTGCTGGCCAAGTTTCTATATGAAGACAGTATTCAGACAATTGTGATTTTCATGGCCGTATATACTCAGGCGGTCATGGGCTTTACGCAAGCGCAGACCAACACTTTTTTTGTCCTTGTCATTCCAGCGGCCGTCATCGGCTCGGTCATTTGCGGCATTCTCACCGATCATTTTGGCCCAAAGAAAACCCTCGTCGGCGTCATCCTGGCCTGGATCATTGTCCTGACCATTGTCATCGCGACGATGAATCACCGGCTTTTCTGGCTATTAGGCGCCGGCGTCGGCATCCTGATGGGTTCGACCTGGACGGCAGCGCGACCGCTATTGGTCACATTGGTGCCAAGAGAGAACATTGGCGAGTTCTTTGGACTCTATGCCTTGTCCGGCAAAGCGGCGGCCATAACAGGCCCCCTCTTGTGGAGCAGCATGACAATGCTGTTGGCAAAATACGGCAATGTCGTAAAATATAAGGCGGCCATCGGCTCGCTGGTGCTGGTGATGATCGCCGGCTTGATTGTGCTGCTGCGAGTGCCAGATTTTCATCGGCGTAAAAAAAATGTCTAGCTTTTCACCGGGATGCCTGGACATATTGAAGTGGGCATGGTATGTTTTTTGATACTAAATAAGGCATGCCTGTAACTTGAGTTCAACGACTATCATGCAGGAGCAGAAAAGACAAGACATGATGCTGCACGCGAACAAACTGACGAGATTCATCCTTGCTCTATGCGCTCTCGCCGCCGTGGCTTTGGCGCAAGAGGACACCAGGAGCAGTGATTATTTACTCGGAGATGAGCAACAACTTGAAATGGTCGTCGCCATCTGGGGCGAGGTGCAAGATCCTGGCAAACATCGGGTTCCTTACGACACCAATTTGATCGAGTTGATATCCATCGCCGGAGGGCCGACCAAACAGGCCAAGCTGGGCAAAGTGCAGCTCACTCGGCAAGCCAGCGAGTGGTCGATCAGTCCGGAAACCCTGGAGACGATCATGAAAGAGTCCGATGACGATAAAATTAAAGATGCAGAATTGAAAAGAAGATTTGATACAGCTTCACGCAAAATCATCTTTTATGATGTAAGTAAATATCTAGGAGATCGTGATATGTTGATGCCGCCGCCAATACTGCAACCCGGCGATGTCGTCTATGTTCGTACGAGCTCCTGGACATTCTGGCGAGACACAATCCGAGTCGTACATGAACTCGCGCTCATCGCCAGCATATATGCCTGGTATTTGCGCGCAAGATGACGAGGGAACGATATTGAATTCGAACGAGAGAGAAAAATCTCCTGTACACGCTTTTTTGGATTTATTATTTCGTCGCGGATGGTATGTCCTGATCTGCATATGCGCGGTGCTTTTGCCGGTGCTCTATTACAATGCTACGGCCACAAGATATTATCAGGCGAGCACGACCATCATTTACGAGCAGCCGCAGGCCCCCTTTTCAACAGCGCAACAGCCTTATCGCTACCAGCCTGTCAAAGAGACGTTATTAAACCAGATTCAAGAGATAAAAAGTCGATCCGTCGCTTATGAGGTGCTGGATGCGCTGCCAGAGTGGGTGAAAGAGCAGCTCCCGTTGCCCGACGATCCTCCCCCGGGCTTTGATATGCCTTCCTATTATGCGGCGATGATCAAGAGCAATATCGATGCCGTCCCGTTGGCTGAATCGGATGTGATCCAAATTCGGGTCAAGGCGGCCGATGATCCGTATGTCGCCATGACTCTCGCCAACACCCTGTGCGACGTTTTGCTGGCGCGAAATCTGCGCATCCGTCGAGAGGGTGTGAGCGATATGCGTATTTTCATCGAAGAGCAATTGCTCTCCTACAAGACCAAACTGGATCAATCCGAATCGGCGCTGCGCACCTTCAAGGTGAACAATCGCGTCACGGCATTGGACAAAGAGGTCGAGGAACAGTTGCAGCTTGCCAAAAACATCGAACTCTGGTATCAGGAAGCAAAGAATGAACGTGAGCGGACAGAGCAGATGTTGACATCGGTGACGAATCAAATCTATGAACGTCAAAAGAACCTCGTCCCCTCCATCGCCAATGTGTCGAATCAGATCATTCAGCAGCTCAAACAGCAGCTGTCGACCTTGCAGGACAACTATATCACCCTGCAATTACAGGGTGTTCCGGATGATAATCCCAAAATGTCGCAGATCAAAAATGATATGGCGCACGTCAGGGTGAGCCTCGCTGAGGAGGCGCGCAAACTCGCGGAGCAGGAAAATCTTGTCGATCCGGTTTCGCAAATGTCCTCCTTATATCAACGCCGGATCGAGCTCGATCTCACCCTGCAGATGCTGCGCACGCAAGAGCAGTCGTTGGCAGCATCTCTCAAAGACTATGAGGATTCGCTGCGCCGGTTGCCGGACAAAGAATTTGAATTGGCTCGATTGACGCGCGAACGCGATTTGGCCAATAATCTATATAGCATACTGTCCGAGCGTCGCGAACAAGCTCGCATCAGTGAAGCGGAAAAAATCGGTGATATGCGAATCATCGATCGCGCCCAGCTTCCCAAAAAGCCGATTCTCCCGCGAATAGAGTTGAATCTTGCCATCGGTCTGATGCTCGGCTTAACCATCGGGCTGGGCTTGACATTTTTCCTTGAATCCCTGGATACGTCACTCAAGACGCCGGAGGATGTGGAGAAAAAAACAGGTCTGGCCATCCTCGGCTCAATCCCCAGAATTCGAGGCTTGAACGGCTCGGCGGATGGAGAACCGGTCGTTGGCAATCTCGCTGCCCTGGTGGCTCATTCGCAGCCCTCATCCCCGGCCTCTGAAGCCTATCGCACTCTTCGTACGAATCTGCAGTTTTCCAACCTGTCGCAAAAATTGCGCTGCATCATGATCACGAGTTCGGGGCCGCGTGAAGGCAAGTCCACGACAGCCGCGAATGTGGCTATTGCGACCGCGCAAATGGGGCTACGAACGCTGCTCATCGACGCCGATCTTCGTCGGCCGACTTTGCACAAGCTGTTCAATATCAATCGCGAACCAGGATTGGCGGATATCCTGATCCATTACGATAAAAATGATCAACTGAACCACGCTGCTCCGCGGCCAAGCACAAATGAAAATGACCTGGAAATGCCGGCAGCCTATTCGGAGCGGCAGACGTCGTTGCGCGCCAAGAAGGCAATACAACAGATGGCTTCACTTGATCTGTCGCTGAATGCCGCGATCAACAAGACTCGGATTGATAATTTGGCGGTATTGACCTGCGGCCTCTTGCCATCGAATCCGTCCGAAATTTTGGCCAGTGAACCAATGAGAGATCTTTTGTCGCTCTTGAAAGAGAAATATGAATTTGTCATCCTGGATGCGCCTCCTGTCATCGCCGTGACCGATGCAGCGGTCCTGGGCCCGCAGGTTGATGGCGCTGTGCTTGTGATAGAATCGGCGAAGAATGATCGTGAAATCATCCTGAAAGCAAAGAGCCTCCTCGATCGGGTGAAAGTCAATTTGATCGGCGCTGTTTTGAACAATGTGAGAGCAAAGAATCTCTACGGTGATTATGACTATTACTATACATACTATTCGACAGACGAAAAACATAAGAAGAGGAGTCCGCGATAATAACACTTCCTGGTCGGTCGTCTGGTGAGCTATTGGCGCAATAATTGCCCTCCGAATCATCAACACACGGCTGCCAGGCTATATACTCCGTCGCTTCTGTCCGCTTCGAGGACGATTGAATGAACACAGCGCTGCTGTGGTTTTTTTTGGACAAATTGAAAAGATTGCGAACTCATGACAACCCTGCGACGAAAAGCTGTCGACAATGTGACGCGCGTGCTGGATCTCATCATCATGCTGCTCACCTTTACACTTGCCTTGTATCTGCACGCGCCCAAAGCCATTCCTGCGGATCTTCTCGGTTTTTTTTCATATAAATTTTCTCTCAGCAATTTCATTGCCCTTTTCCTTTTATTGTGGGGATGGTCCTACCTGTTCAGCCGACTCGGCCTGTATGATGCGAGACGGTTCACCGGCATTCTCGTCGAATGGTTCGACATCGTCAAAGCCGTGACCGTCGGGGTTATGCTGTTCGGCGCGGTCAGCGTCGCGTTCGGTCGACACAATGTGAATCAAAACGTATTCTTCACCTTCTGGCTTTCCTGCTGTGTGGGAACCGTGCTCGAACGATGGCTCTACCGCCAGTACATCATCCAATTGCGCACCTCGGGACGGAATTTACGACACGTCGTCTTCATCGGCACCAATACAAGGGCATTTCAGCTGGCGCGCAAGGTTCTCAGTCGACCTGAATATGGCTATCGGCTGCGCGGTTTTGTCGATGATGGCAGCCATCAGGCGGAAAAAGGGCCCAAAGTAAAAATCATTTGCACCATCCAAGAGTTCCCGCACTACCTTGAGAATCACGTGGTAGATGAGGTTTATATTGTTCTGCCCATAAAAAAATATTATGAGGAAATTCGGAGCCTCATCACCCTCTGTCAGGATATGGGCATTGTCTGTCGCGTGCCTTCCAACTGGTTTGAAATTCAAACGCTCAAGACCGTGTCTTTTCAAATGGACGAAGAGTCCATCCTGACCGTTTATACCGGCTCGTCCCATCAGCTTGAATATCTATGGCTGAAGCGTCTGATCGACATCGTTTTTTCAGCAACGGCACTTTTACTTTTTGCTCCCTTTTTCCTTCTTCTGGCCTTGCTGATTCAATTGACATCGCCGGGTCCGATATTCTTCAAGCAGGAGAGAATTGGCTATAACCGTCGCACCTTTAAGATGATAAAGTTTCGAACAATGGTCGTGGGTGCGGAAGATCTGCAGGAGCAGCTGGAGTATTTGAATGAAGCCGACCGTCCCGCGTTCAAGATCAAAGATGATCCGCGAATAACCCCGGCCGGCAAATGGCTCCGAAAGACGAGCCTCGATGAAATTCCGCAACTCATCAATGTGTTGTTGGGCGATATGAGCCTGGTGGGTCCGCGGCCATTGCCAAAACGGGATGCTGAGGGCATTGAAAAAAGATGGCAAAAGAGGCGATTCAGCATGCGCCCCGGCTTGACCTGCTTGTGGCAGATTGGCAAGAGAAATCAAATGCGTTTTGAGGACTGGATGAAGCTCGACCTTGAATATATCGATAGTTGGTCTATTCGGCTGGATTTTTGCATCATCGCAAAAACAATTCCTGTGATCATCAGAGGCACCGGTCATTGAACGTCGACCGGAGCATCACGCATTGTGTGTCAGGCAGCAAAAGGAATCAGCCTATGTTTGTGTCAGTTGTCATGCCTTGTTTGAATGAACACGAGACGCTGGCAAGTTGCATTCGAAAGGCAAAAGAGGCGCTGCAACGCCTTGATATAGAGGGTGAAATCATCGTTGCCGATAACGGCTCCACTGATGGCTCGCAAAAAATCGCGCGATCACATGGGGCTCGGCTTGTCGAAGAGCCGCAGCGAGGATATGGCAATGCCTATCGAGCCGGCATCGCGCAAGCTCGTGGCGATTATATCATCATCGGTGATTCGGATGATTCGTATGATTTTAGCGATATCGGCCGGTTTTATGAAAAATTAAGGGACGGCTACGACCTCGTCATGGGCACGCGCCTGAAGGGTGAAATAGAAAAAGGCGCCATGCCGTGGCTGCATCACTATCTTGGCAATCCTGTTCTCACCGGCATTCTGAACATCTTTTTTCGATCCGGCATTTCGGACGCTCATTGCGGCATGCGGGCTTTCCGCAGAGCAGCTTATGACAAGATGGAGCTGCAAACAGCGGGAATGGAATTCGCCTCAGAGATGGTCATCAAGGCCTCTTTGCTCAAGCTCAAGATAATCGAAATCCCCATTACGCTGCATCGAGACGGACGGAGCGGCGCGCCACACTTGCGATCTTTTCGCGATGGCTGGCGCCATTTGAGATTCATGCTGTTGCATAGCCCATCACATCTCTATATGTGGCCCGGTTTTTTTCTTTTCTGTCTCGGGATGATGACCATGCTGTTATTGCTTCTGGAACAATTTCGCGTCGGCGGACGACTGGCGGATCTTCATATTATGGTTTTTGGCAGTCTGCTGTCGATTCTCGGCTTTCAGACGATCACCCTTGGCATTTACGCGCGCATCTATGCGGTCACGCAAAATTTCATTCCACAGGGTCAATACCTGAACAAATTGTTCAAAATATTTAATCTGGAACGAGGGCTGGCTTTGGGTGCTCTCATATTCACACTGGGATTTGTCCTCGGCATCTATATCTTTGTCAGGTGGGTGCAAAGCCATGGTGGCGCATTTAACGAGCTCCGCTTTGCGATATTTGCATCCACCCTGATGATCTTTGGCACGCAGATCATTTTTTCCTCTTTTTTTCTCAGTATGCTGGGTATTGAACGGAAGTAGAAAAGGAGTTTTTAAGCTGTCATGATTATCGTCGGATTGAATGACATCGCCGGCGCGCATCACAATAGCAGCGTCGCCTTGATAAGGGACGGCGAAATTATTTTTGGCGCTTCTGAAGAGCGTTTCAGTCGCATCAAATTTGATATGAATTTTCCCGACCAGGCGCTGCAGGCCGCGCTCAAGTTTGCCAATGTTTCTCTCCAAGACGTCGATTATTTTGCCGTCGGCTATCCGCCATCGTCATTTTATCTTGATCTCTTTTGCCGAAATTTCTGGGACTTGCCGCGCACTCTGCTCGGGCTTGGCCATCATTTTTTCGGCATGCTGAAATATCTTGTCCCCAATTTCAAAAAAATGTACAAGCCGGCTTTGCGTCAGAATGGTCTGCAAAAGATGCATGTCCCCGATGCAAAGATCGTCTACATGGACCACCATCAATCCCACGCCGCCAGCGCTTACCGCTGCAGTGGCTTTCCCGACTGTCTGACGATCAGCATGGATGGATTCGGCCCCAACGGTTCGGGAAAAAACATCGCTGGTCAGGTTTACGCCTGCGCGGCAGGCGAGATGACGCTTTTAGAGGACATTCCTCTCTATGCGACTGCGCTGTGGTATTCCGCTTTCACCGTTTGTCTCGGCCTGAAATATATGGATGGTGAAGGCAAAACCATGGGTCTTGCTGCCTATGGCGATCCGAATGTGTGCTATGATGACATCAAAGACATGGTTTTCCGGTACAATGATGGCGTCTGGAAGGGCTATCCTTTCTGGATTGACTATATCATGGTGCCGCGCGATACGATTTTGATGAATACAGCGTCTGGTCGACGAATTATGGCGTTGATCGATCGACACGGCCAGGAGAATGTGGCGGCGGCTGCACAGCAGCTGCTGGAAGAGCGGATCCTCAGTTTCATCGAGCAGCTGCGAAAAAGATATCACTTTGATAGAATTGCGCTGGCCGGCGGCACTTTTCTGAATGTCAAGGTGAACAAGCTCGTTCGTGAATTGCCCTTCGTGAACGAGGTTTTTGTGCACCCGCACGCCAGTGATGGCGGCACCGCCATCGGCTCAGCCCTGCAGCTCTATCACGAAAAGACAGGCGCTCCCGCCGTCCAAAAAATGGTGGATTCGGATCTGGGTGTCGAATACACGGACGCGGAGATTGAAGCCGATCTCAGACTATTCGACGATAAGATCGAGTGGCAGCTGCTGGATGGACAACTGCCGGACTATGTGGCCACAGCGCTCACCGAGGGCAAGGTGATCGGCTGGTTCCAGGGCAGAGAAGAGTGGGGGCCGCGCGCCTTGGGACGGCGGAGCGTGCTGGCAGATCCGCGCGATCCGCACACTCGCGACAAGATCAACAGTCAGATGAAGAATCGCGATTGGTTCATGCCATTTGCGCCAAGCTGTCTGGAGGATGCAGGTCATTCTCATTTTAAAAATTTTTGTCCGACGCCATTCATGACATTGGCGTTTGATGTTGTTGAAGGAAAGGAAAAAGACATCGCTTCTGCCATTCATGTGGATAACACAGCCCGCGTTCACAGTGTTCGGCCGGATAACGAGAGATATTATCAGACGATCGCGCGCTTTCATGAAAAAACCGGCGTGCCGGTCATTTTAAATACGAGTTTTAACAAGCATGGACTGCCGATCGTTCACCGTCCTAAAGAGGCGATCGAACATCTGCTGTGGGGATGCGTACATGAATTGGCAATCGGCAGCTATATCGTTCGAAAACGGATCGCACATTGAAATGCTATTCAGCCAGCAAAAAAAAAGGGTGCTCTTTGTTCTCAAACTGCCGCCGCCATACGGGGGCGGGGAAATTGCCCAGCAGTATATCTATCATGTACTCAAAAAAGAGCATCATTTCCTGCTCTTTCGTCGCAAATCGCACAGCAAGGCGCGCCAGGGACGGCTGTCCCCGGCGAACCTGCTGTTCGGCCTGGCAATGATCGTCCGAGTGTTGGCCGCCTGCGTCGTGCGCCGGCCAAAGGTCGTGTTCATCTGGCTGCCCAAAGATCTGCCGGCTTTTATGCGGACGGTCTTTCTGAGCTCGATCCTGCGCCTGTTTGGCATTAAAGTCATCGGTGATCTGCATGGCATGGGATTTGATTTTTTGCAGAGACGAGCGCAAAAGTGGTACTATCGACGAAGCATCAATGTTTTCTCCGCCATCCGTGTGCTCAGTCCAAAGATTGGGGAGCGAATCAGAGACTCCGGTTTTCATAACAAAATCGTCCCAATTGACAACGGCATCCTGGCGCCACGTTACATGAAAGTCAGGACATCTTTATTTGAGCAGCCGTTGAGATTGCTCTATCTTGGCGCAATATCCGAGTCAAAAGGTTTCTTGCGAGTCCTCGACCTGCTGAAAGCCCTGCGTCGACTCAATGTGCGCTTTTCTCTGAATGTCGTCGGCGAGTGGACCACTCAGCAATTTCATCAGCATGCAAGGCAAGTCATCCGTGACTATCAATTGGAATATTCTATTTCATTCCTGGGCGTCAAGGTGGAGAATGAAAAGTGGAAGATTCTCTGGAAGAGCCACCTGTTGCTGCATTTCTCCGACTGGGACGGACAACCGCTGACCATCATCGAGGCGATGGCCGCCGGCGTTCCCACGATTGCGACGCCCGTCGGTGCGATTGATGAGATGATAGAACACAATGTGGATGGCTTTCTGATCGATCGCGTCGATCAGGCTGTGCACATCATCATGGAAATGCTGGCAGGTCGAATAGAGTATGATGCCATTTCGACGAGCGCGCGGCAGACGTTTGAGAGACGATTCATGCTCGAAAAATACATTCACAATATCGATAAACTCGTTCGGGTGTACGATCATGCGACAAGTGATTCAGTATCAGAAAACCGGTGAGCTGTTCATCGACGAACTGCCGCCGCCGGCGCTGCGCAACGGCGGCGTGCTGGTGCAAAATTATTTCTCTCTGGTGAGCGCCGGCACAGAACGCAGCTCTGTTGCGACAGCGCAGGCCTCCATGATCGGCAAGGCGAAAAGAAGACCCGATCTTGTCAAGCAGGTCAAAGAGAATATCAAACGGGAAGGCCTGCGCGCCACATGGGACAAAGTGCGGACACGGATTGACAATTACGCCCAGCTGGGATACAGCTCTGCCGGCATTGTCGTCGATTCATCGGTGGCAGAATTCAATCCGGGCGATCGCGTGGCCTGCGCCGGGCTCGGCTATGCGTCGCATGCGGAGCTCATCTTTGTGCCGAAAAATCTGGTGTGTCGCATGCCAGATCATGTCGGCTTTGACGAGGCTGCCTTTACTACGCTGGGAGCGATTGCGCTGCAGGGCGTTCGGCAAGCGGAGGTACGGCTGGGCGAGAACGTCGCGGTCATCGGTTTGGGCTTGCTGGGACTGATTACGGTGCAGCTCCTCAAGGCAAACGGATGTCGGGTCATTGGCCTCGATATCTCGGACCACCATTTTGAACTGGCGCGAAAGCTGGGCTGCGATGACTGTCTCGTGAGTTCAATGGCCGCGTTGCCATGCGTCGTAAGCAGCACGCGCGGCTATGGCACAGATGCCGTGATCATCACAGCAGCGACGGCATCCAGTCAGCCGGTCGAGCTGGCCATCGAAATGGCGCGCAAACGCTCGACCATCGTCATCGTTGGCGACGTGGGAATGAAGATCCCGCGTCATCCATTCTACCAAAAGGAAATTGATTTTCGCATCTCGTGCTCATATGGTCCTGGCCGTTATGATGGCAGTTATGAAGAACGCGGCATCGATTATCCAGCCGGATATGTCCGCTGGACAGAAAATAGAAACATGCAGGCGATTCTCGATCTCATCGCTGCGGGCGAGCTGAACGTTCAAGCGTTGGCGACGCATCGCTTCCCGATAGAGGATGCGCTGCGCGCTTATGACCTCATTACCGGCAAGGCACAAGAGCCCTATCTCGGCCTGCTGATCCAATATCCGCAACATGTTAAAAAAGGACTGATCAGGACAGCTGAAAGAAAAGAGGCTCACATTCGCGTGGGTTTCATTGGCGCCGGCAATTTCGCCCAGTCCTTTCTGTTGCCGCCGTTGAAGAAATCGCATGCGGTGTTAAAAGGTGTTTTAACTGCCACGCCGGTGAAAGCAAAATCTGCGGCAAAAAAGTTCGGCTTTGAGTTTTGCACCGGCGATGTCGATGAGCTGTTGGCCGATGCCAATACCGTTTTTATCGTCACGCGCCATGACTCGCACGCCTCTTTTGTGCGACGCGCTCTGGCAGCCGGCTGCCATGTTTTTGTCGAAAAGCCGCTGGCCGTGACGCTGGATGAGCTGCGCGACATTCAGAACCTCTATGCGGAAAAGGCGGCCGCCGGCCAGCAACTCATGGTCGGCTTCAATCGTCGCTATTCTCAACCCTTTCGTGATATAAAGTCATTCATGCGCGACGTCAAGGAACCGCTGGTCATCAGCTATCGCGTGAATGCCGGATTTTTGCCAAAAGACCATTGGACGCAGGCGCCTGGCCAGGGCGGCCGATTGATCGGCGAAGGGTGCCATTTCATCGACTGCATGGCGTTCCTCACTGGCTCCAATCCTGTGTCCGTCTATGCGGAGTGCATCGCGTCGAATAATACTCAAGTGACGCAAGAGGACAATTTGTGCATCGTCGTCAAGTTTGCTGATGGCTCTGTCGGCACTCTCTTGTATGTGGCGAATGGCGACAAAGCCTTGCCAAAAGAATATTGCGAAGTTTATGGCGGCGGCAAATGTGCTGTCATGGACAACTTTGCCCGCGCCCATTTCTTTGCTGACGGCCAAGTCAGAAAGAAAAAATATGGCGGCGACAAGGGCCATGCAGAAGAAGTGAAGGCATTCATCGAGTCGCTGGAAGGCAAAGGCAACCGAATTATCCCCTTCGATTCTCTCGTCAATACAACACTGGTCACCCTGAAAGCGCGGGAATCGTTGAAAACAAAGATGCCGGCCTCTATTACAATGTAATGGATTGATCATGTTGAATGTCAGTGTGTGCGTCGTCGTCTATAATGCCATTGAGCACATTCAGGAGTGTCTTGATTCGCTGATGGCGCTGGACTATCCCTCTGAACATTGTGAGCTGTTGTTCGTCGATAATAATTCGACAGACGGGACAAAGGAGCTCCTGCAATACTATTGCGAGCACTATGCGCATGTCCGGATGGTCGTCAATCCGATCATTGGCATTGCCGGCAGCCGGAACATGGGTTTGAAAAATGCCCGCTTTGACTATATTGCCTTCACAGATTCGGACTGCGTTGTGCCGTCGCACTGGTTGGCGAAACTGGTGAACGGATTTGAAAAATATTCCAGGGAAGAACTGCAACTGGCGGCTGTCGGTGGATCGAACATCCCGCCAGTGAGTAAGAACAGATTTTATGACGTTCTTGACATCATGCTCGACACCTTCCTCGGCAGTCATGGTTCTGTGCAGGGACGGCGTTTTAACAAGGATCGCTATGTTCCCCACTTGCCCACTGTCAATGTGCTGTATCATAAACCGACAATTTTGCGGGCGGGTGGATTCGATGTCACTTTTGGCAATATCGGCGAGGACCGTGATCTCAGTTACCGACTCGAGCAGCTCGGCTATCGCCTCGTCTATCTGACCGATACGGCCGTCGTACACAAGCTGCGTCCCACCTGGAGAGCATGGCTCAAAAACATGTATGTCTACGGCAAGGGTCGAATGTGGCTGATGCGCAAACACCCTGACAAGATTGATGTGATGCTCTTTGCCCCGCTTTTGCTCCTTCTCAGTATGGCACTCCCTTTTCTATCATTCCTTGCGCCATATTTTGCTCTACCGCTGCTCTATTTTCCTTTTGTCTTCATCGCCAGCGTAGTGGCAAGTTTTAAAAGAAGCAGACCTGGACTGGCTGTGCCGCTGTTTTTCCTGTATATTGGCACTCATTTTGCCTATGGAATAGGGCAGGTCGCCGGCATCTTGAAAAAGCGAGATTTCCATCGGAATTCGAGGGCGCTCGTCGATGCCAATGAAGAGCGGCCAAATGAGTAGTAGACTCTTAAAATGTTTCACTTCGCATAGATGGAGTTGCACTTGGCTATATTTTGGTCGAAAATGATTCAAGCCGGCAAAAAATTTGATCATAAGAAGACACT
>RQOI01000014.1 GCA_003854995.1 Candidatus Zhuqueibacterota bacterium | reverse complement strand
GGGCGTGACCAGCACGGTCTCGCTGGCCAGCAGATCAGAGGAGTAGGGCAGCTCGTCCGGAAAGAGATCGATCTGCACGGCGACGAGGCCTATCAGCTCGCCGTTGAAATTAAAGACGCCGCCGCCGCTCGTGCCGGCCGGCAGGTCGGCGGACAGCTGAATCATGCCGTCGCCCCGCAGGCAATTGACAATGCCAAAACTGGCAGCAGGCATGATGCCGAGAGAATTGCTGATGATCAGAACCGGCTCGCCGGCGCTGATGCGCGCGGCATCGCGCACTATTTTCGGCTGATAGCGCGCGTCGATCGGCGCTTCGATCTGAAGGTAGGATAGACCCAGATCTTCATCCGATGCAACGATGCGCGCCCGGCCTCTGGTCTTGTCGAACAGGGTGACGTCGATCTGATCGCTGCCGTCGACGACTTTGTTCTTCACGGCGATCCGGTTCGAGTCCAATATGAAACCAGCGCCCGAGTTGATCATCTCGATGGCTGGCTCGGTCGGGCTCGGTTGCGCCACACCCATGTGCGCATCGACGGCGACAGCGCATTTTTCGACGTTTTTGACCAGTTGAATGAATTGCTGGCCAAAAGAGCGCAGCAGCTGCTGATCTGTCTCATCCGCCCGCGCCGATGAGGGCAGCAGGAAGATGAGGATTAATGGGAGGAACTGCACGATAGCATTCTTTTTCATCGGCCATCATCTCTTTAAAAAATAAATTCAGCCTGGCGGACGCGCGGACGACTTTGGCTCGACGTGCGGATCAATACGGGCTCGTTTTGCGGCGCATCCCTCAGGTTGGGCAAGGCGCGCATGTCATCGCCCGTCCTCTGGAACTCTTTGCGCGAATCCATGTTGTCTATGGCGGCGTAATTGATGATCCGGTAGCGATTGTTCACTGTATCGAGCTCGACAAAGACCATATATCCCGGCTCGACCGCGATGTCGTTGCGCAGGGCGTTGAGCAGCGTTGCCGTGTCGCTGCTTGTGGCAGAATAGGATGATGAGGCGAAACGCTGCAGCAGCGAGCCAAAAAAGATCAGGCAGAGAGCAGCGGCGGCATAGGCCGGCGTTCGCCAGTTCAGCTCAAAGAATGGAAAAAAGCGCCTCGACTTGGCCGTCTGCCGCGTCTCCCGGCGCAGGCGGGCCTGCAGGAGGAGGTCAAATGACTCCGATGTCTTGACCGGCGGCAGCGACGCCAGTGAGCTTTTGACGGCCTGCATGTCGCGCAGGCTTTGCGCGCAGGCGGCACAGCCATCGAGGTGCGCCTTGAGCGCAGAGAGCGCCGGAGCGTCCAGCTCCGCATCAATATAGTCTGAAAAGAGAGTTCTGTAATAGTCGCAATTTTTCATCTCGTCGATCCTCCTCACAGAGAGGGCATTTTTATATCTCGCAGTTTCGATTGCAGCTTGAGGCGCGCACGATTGACTCTGGACTTTACTGTTCCGAGCGGTATTTTGAGTATGGAACCCACTTCTTCGTAGGAAAGTTCCTGAATATCTCGGAGAATGATCACTTCTTTAAAACGAGACGGCAGCTCGTCGATGGCCCGTTGGATGATTTTTTCGGTCAGCGCTGAATTGGCCACCTGTTCTGTGTTTGCTCCTTCATCTCTGATTTCAAGCTCCCGGTCTTCGTAGCCCATGTCCGAAATGGACATCACTTTGCGACGTTTCCTCTTGCGCAATTCTGTCTTGGCCAGATTGCCGGCGATCGTATAGATCCAGGTGGAAAATTTGGCGATCTGACGGTAGGCATGTTTGTTCCGATACAACCGCAAAAAGGTCTCCTGCACAATGTCCTCCGCTTCTTCAAAGCTGCCGAGAAAGCGATAGGCGAAATTCAGCAACTGGTCTTTGTAACGGTTGACGATCACTGTGTAGGCGCTAAAGTCGTCCTCTTGAAAGCGCCGAATCAGTTCTTCATCAGTGATCTCGGACTGCAACTTGGAGTGCTCGCTCATGCCTTCATTCTATGAACAGTGTTCAAAAACTAAAGTTCCATGTTTTTATACAAAACATCAAATCGACGAAAATATTTCAAATAAAAGCGTCTCTAGGGTCAAGCGCGGCTTCTGGTAGCTCATTTTCAGCTGCGCGTCCGCCGTCAGCATGAGCTGAAAGATCTGCTGAATCTGCTCGCGTCGATACTTTTGCGCCTGCTGCAGATATTTGTCGAGGAAATAGTGATTCACCCTGAGGTTTTTGGCCATCTCCTCCTTTGCCGTCCGTTTCAGCGCCAGCTCTTTTGTCTTGGCGAGGATGGCAAAGTGTCGGTTGAGCATGACGAGCAGTCCGACCGGCGATTCGCCCAGCTCGATGAGGCGATACAATATTCGCAGGCTTTTTTCGACGTCCTTGCCTGCCACGGCGTCGCAGAATTCAAAGACATTGTACTCTTTGGTTGCACCGACGACCGCTTCGACGTCCTCGATCGTGATGTCGCGGCTCTCTTTTTTCAGCAATTCTATTTTATCGATCTCAGAGGACAACCGCCGCAGAGAATTGCCGACATTCATCTGCAATAAAGTCGCCGCTTCTTCGGCAATGGTGTAGCCGCGCTCCTTGAGATGCGAGCGGATCCAGGCGGGCACCTGGTTGTCGTACAGGCGTTTGGCCTCCAGGACCCTGGCGTACGGCGCCAGTTTCTTGATGATGCCGCTGGCGCCGGTGTACTTGCTGCTCGTCAGGCAGAGGCAACTGGAGGGGGACGGCTTTTCGGCGTATTTGAGGAGCAGAGCGTGGCCTTTTTCGTCCAGATGGTGAAAGTCCTTGACGATCACCAGTCGTCGGCTGGCCATCATCGGAAAAGACATGGCCGCGTTGATGATGGTCGCGCCGTCGGTCTCGCTGCCGTAGAGGACGTCCAGATTGAAATCCTCGTCCCCGGGCTGCAAGGCCGCCTTTTGCAGCGCATCCGTCGCTCGCCGGATCAGAAATTCTTCTTCGCCGTAGAAAAGGTAGAACAATGCAATGCGGCCGTCATGCAAGTCGGCGTAAAATTGATTTGAGGTGTATTTATCGGATGCCTTGTTCACTGCGATGCCCTATCGGTTCATTTGATAAAGATCAGGCCAAGCACGCCCACCAGCAGACAATAGGGCGCGAACCAGTAGAGTTTGCCGCGGCCGACGACCGCCAGAAGCGATTCGATGGCCAGAAAGCCGGACACATACGCCGCGATCATGCCGGCCGCCAGCTGCATGAACATATCGCCGCCAATGCCGAATTCGACGAGCTCGACCGCTTTCAGCGCTGTCGCGCCCAATACTGCCGGGACAGCGAGGAGAAAGGAAAAGCGCGCCGCTTCCCGTCCGTTCACCTTCTGATATAGACCGGCGCTGATCGTCGAGCCGGAGCGCGAGATGCCGGGCAGAATGGCGACGGCCTGCGCGAGCCCCATGATCAGCGTGTTGCGCAGGGTCAGCGAACCGTCGGCTTTTTTGACGAACAGGGTGAGAAACAGAATGACGGCCGTGACGATGAGCATGCTGCAGGCGAATCTGGGACTGCCGAACGCCGTCTCGATCTGATCCTGCAGGGCGAGGCCGATGATGGCCGCCGGCACTGAGGCCATGATGATGAAGAGGAGCAGACGAAAATCGGCGTTTTCGTGGTAGTACGCTCGCACTCCTTTCGCGCGCGTGGAGGCGCTGAAAAACGCAAAAAACGCCTTGACAAGATTGCCGATATCCCTGCTGAATACGGTCAACACGGCCAGCAGGCTGCCGAAATGAACAAAGACCTCAAATTGAATCCCCTGTTCCTGCAAGCCCAGCAGATGCTTGCCGAGCACAAGGTGTCCCGAGCTGCTGATCGGCAGGAACTCGGTCAAGCCCTGCACAATTCCAAGTATGATCGCTTTTCCAACATCCATCTCTGTCTCCTGAATCGTCTGTGTTCATCCCTTTGCCGCAGCAGCCCGCGGTGCAGTGAGCCTGCTCATGGCCGCAGTTTCAGCATCAGGCCGAGGTAAAGGCCGTAATAGTCGGACAGGCCGGCGATGGCATACCTGAATTCGACAAAACCATCAAACTGCGAACGGATCGGCAACTGCAGCCCGGCGAGGGCTGTCAGGGCCAAATCGACTTCGCGGTCGGCCGAAGAGCGCGATCCTTCCGCGGTCTTGCTCCGGTCGTTCACCTGCAGACCGACGCCGGCGCCGGCATACGGAACGGCTGAAGAATTATGAAGACCAAAGGGCCAAAGTGCGGAAACGCCGCTGGCAAAAAGTCGCCATCTCTGTTCTTGCTCACTGACACCATCGATGCGCGTCGCCCAGTAATCGAAATAGGGTCTGTAAACGACTTTTGCTGCGCCCTGCAGATGCGCGTTCAGGCCAAAGGCATAAATGTTCTCCTCAGCCATCGGGGAATGAACGAGCCCGATCCGACCCGCCAAGCCGGCCAGGTGCAGCGAGCCGGCGGACAGAGCGCCCGGCAGCAGGAGCAAGGTGCCCATGACAATGAATTTATGCATCCGATGCCATTCCTATTCGTTCACGCGATAGATGAGGCCATCCTGAAATTGCAGGATGTTGACGAATTCATTGACGCGCCGATTGTGCAGCGAAATTTTTGTGCCCAGGCCGTCGAATTCGTGCACCGATGCCAGATAGGCGGCGATCTCTCTGGCCGTCCTGTTGCCGGAATCGACCGCTTTGATGATGAGGTTCATGATGTTATAGCCATAGAGCGCCATGGCGCCCGGCGATTTTGCCGTGGCGAGGCGAAAATCGCGGGTGAAATTGATATAGTCCAGGTCTGTTTCGGCGAGATAAAAGCCGGCGATGTAGACGACGCCGTTGACATAGCGTTGCTGGCGGCGCAGCATCTCGGCATTATTCCAGCTGTCGCCGCCGAGCAGCTGCGACTTTATATTATACAGAGCGTATTGCGAGGCGATGAACGGGATGTCCTCTTCGTAGCAGGGGATGAAGACGCCATCGATGGAGCGCACCGCGATGTTGGTATAGGAGGCGAGATTGTCACCGTCTTCAGATGATCGGCGCGCCTGACGGTCGAGGCGCGAATAGATGGAATCGATGCGCGCCATGTTGGGATTCAGGCCCCAGCTGTGCAATGAATCGCGATAGGCGTGACGAAATCCGGCTTCGCGGATGGCCTGCAGATGGCCGGAAAAATCGGTCGTGCCGGGATAGTACCACTGCTGCGAAATGATCGCACCGTGCAGCTGATCCACCTTGGCGGCAAAGGCATCGGTGATGATGCCGCCGTAATCGTCGGCCGGTGCGAGGATGGCAAATGTCTTCAAGTTCAGCTCTTTCATGGCATGCTCAGCCAGGGCAGCGCTGCGCGTCTCCAGATCGCTGTTCATCTGAAAGACAGACTCGCTGATCTGCGCCAGATTGTTGTCCGTCGCGACCGGAATGATGACCGGTATGTCGCTCGAACGCAGCAGGCCGGCAATGGTCGCTGCCCGCATGCCTTCGAGATCACCGATGACGAGCTGCACGTCCGCATCGGCCAGCTCGTAGGCGGCGTTGATCGTCGCGACAATGTCGCCGCGAGTGTCTTTGAGGATGAGCGCAATCTCCGGGCCATTGGATCGCCTTTTCAAGGCAAAGGCGCAGCCGCGCAGGAAATCCTGCGACTCTTCGGCGAAATAGCCCGACACTGGCTGCAAAAGACCGATGCGAATCTGCGGCGAGCCGCCAAGATCGCTGCTCCGCAACTGCTGCGCAATGGTTGCATAACGCGCCGCTGGTTTGGTCGCGAGAAAGCTGTCGAGAATTCGATCCCCGGCGGCTTTTTGGCCGTTCTTGTATTCGAGACGGGCGCGCCACAGGGTGATGATCGGTTTGGCCTTGTCCCACGAGTAACTGGTGGCGAGGCTCTCGATTTTTTTCTGGCTGATGGCGCCGTCGAGCATGTTCGTGGCAGTGGACTCCGCCAGATGGTGTAACTCTGTTGTTCTGGCAAATTCGACGGTATAGGCCAGGTCATTCAGGGCTTGGTCCGCCTCGCCTCTCTCATAGTGCGCGCAGGCACGCAGATAGTAGGCGTGCGCGACATAGGCGCTGCCCGGATAGTCATTGATGAGCCTGCCGGCGAAATGAATGACATCGTCGTACTCGGCCAACTGAAAGTGGGTCTTGGCGAGCATCAGGATGCCGATGGTCTCTCTGGGATTATTCTCTCTCAAGGCTGCAAGCTTGAGGAAATTCACCTTGGCCTGGGCAAAATCGTTGTTGCGATAGAGGATGAGGCCTTGGGTGAACAGCGCTTCAGGATCGCTGGACTGACCCGCGACCATCATCGGTATGCCCAGCAGGGCGAGCATGCGCCATATTCTTAGAATTGATTTTATGTTCAATGCTCTCCTCCGGATGTTATTATTCGACCGTGACGCTTTTCGCCAGATTGCGCGGCTGATCCACATCGCAGCCGCGCAATACGGCAATATGATAGGCCAACAGCTGCAAGGGGATGATCGTGACGAGCGGATTGAGAAATTCTATGGTTTGCGGAACATAGATGACCCGGTCGACGTGGCTGGCTATTTGCGCATCGCCCTCGGTGGCCACGGCAATGACGCGGCCATGGCGCGACCGCACCTCTTCGATGTTGCTGAGCACCTTGTCATAGATGGAATCCTTGGTCGCGATAAAGACCACGGGCATGTCCTTATCGATCAGAGCAATGGGGCCGTGCTTCATCTCTGCAGCCGGATAGCCTTCGGCGTGAATATAGGATATCTCTTTCAGCTTGAGGGCGCCTTCGAGCGCGACCGGAAAATTGTAACCGCGGCCGAGATACAAAAAATTTCGCGCCCACTGAAATTCTTCAGCGATTTGCCGGACCACATCGTTCGTCGCCAGCGCCCGCGCGACCTTGTTCGGCAGATCGGCGAGCTCGCCGGCGATCTGCACCCCGCGGGCATGCGAGAGCGAGCGCATGCGGCCGAGCAGCAGGGTCATCAGCGCCAGAACGACAACCTGGGAGGTGAAGGCTTTGGTCGAGGCCACGCCGATCTCCGGCCCGGCATGCAGATAGACGCCCGCGTCCGTCTCTCTGGCGATGGTGGAGCCGACGACGTTGCAGATGCCGAACACCTTGCTGCCTTTGCGGTGCGTCTCGCGGATGGCGGCCAGAGTGTCGGCCGTTTCGCCGGACTGGCTGATCGCAATGACGATCGAATCCGGTCGCAATATCGGATCGCGATAGCGAAACTCGGATGCATATTCGACTTCCACCGGAATGCCGAGATGCTCCTCCAGCATATACTCGCCGATGAGGGCGGCGTGCCACGATGTGCCGCACGCAGTGATGATGAGGCGATTGGCATTCAGCAGCGTCTGAAAGTCATATTGGATGCCGCCGAGCTTGGCTGTGCCCTCATCCAGCAGCAACCGGCCGCGCATGGTGTCGCGAATCGTCTGCGGCTGTTCCATGATCTCCTTCAGCATGTAATGCGCATAGCCGCCCTTTTCGATGGCGGCCAGATCGCCGTCAATGCATTCGACGTGCGGCTGCACCGGCAGGTCGTCAATCGTTTTGATGACGACGCTCTGGCTGCTGACGAGCGCGACTTCACCGTCCTCCATATAGGTGACATCGGTGGTGTGGCCGACCAGCGGCGCCGCGTCCGAGGCGATAAAGTATTCGCCGTGGCCATGGCCGACGACCAGCGGGCTGCCCTGTCGGGCGGCGATCAGACAGTCCGGCTCGCCGGCGTACATGACGACGAGGCCATAGGTGCCGTGCACGCACGACAGTCCCTGCCGAATGGCCTCGAAAAAGGAGCAACCATCACGGATGTAATCCATGAACAGGTGCGCCAGCACTTCGGTATCCGTTTCGCTCCTGAAGACATAGCCTTTGGCCTTTAGCTCGTTGCGCAACGATTCGTAATTTTCAATGATGCCGTTATGGACGAGCGCAATTTTGCCGAACTGATCTGTATGCGGATGTGCATTGATCTGATTGGGCTCGCCATGCGTCGCCCAGCGCGTGTGGCCGATGCCGACGGTGGAGCGCAGCTCGTCCTCTTTGATCATCTTTTCGAGATTGACGATTTTGCCCACCTGTTTTTCTACAAGGATGCTGCCATTGATGCGAATTGCTATGCCCGCCGAGTCATAGCCGCGATACTCCAGGCGTTTTAGGCCATGCAACAAAATTGGCACGACTTGTTGTCCGCCAATATAACCGACGATTCCGCACATATCCTTCTCCTACTCCCATTCAATCGTGCTGGGTGGCTTTGAGCTGATGTCGTAGACGACGCGATTCACACCCTTGACTTCATTGATGATTCTGTTGGCGATGTGCGCCAGGAGATGCGGCGGTATGACCGCCCAGTCCGCGGTCATGCCGTCCATGCTCGTCACCGCCCGCAGGGCGATGACATTCTCATAGGTGCGCTCGTCGCCCATCACCCCGACCGTCTGCACCGGCAGGAGGATGGCGAACGCTTGCCATATCTCGTCATAGATCTTGTTCGCCTGCAGCTCTTTTATGAATATTTTATCGGCCTGCTTGAGCACATTCAGTCGCGCCGGCGTAATTTCGCCGAGAATGCGAACGGCCAGTCCGGGACCGGGAAACGGATGGCGCTGCAGGATGACGGCCGGCACGCCAATCTCTTGGCCCACGCGCCGCACTTCGTCCTTGAAGAGCTGGCGCAACGGTTCGATGAGTTCGAGCCCCATCTCATCCGGCAGGCCGCCGACGTTGTGATGCGACTTGATCGTCGCCGACGGACCGCGCACTGAAGTGCTCTCGATGACGTCCGGGTAGAGGGTGCCCTGCACGAGATAGTCAATGTCGCCGATTTTTTCAGCCTGCTCCTCAAACACGCGGATGAATTCTTCGCCGATGATCTTGCGCTTCTGTTCCGGATCGATGATGCCGGCCAAGCGGCCCAGAAAGCGTTCCGCAGCATCGACGAAAAGGAAATCAAAATCAGCGTGCACAAAAAAGCTGCACACCTGCGGCGCCTCATCTTGCCGCAGCAGGCCGGTATCGACAAAGACGCAGGTCAGCTGGTGGCCGATGGCGCGGCCGACCAGATAGGCCGCCACCGTCGAATCGACGCCGCCGCTGAGGGCGCACAGCACCTTGTTGTCGCCGACCAGACGGCGGATCTCCTGCACCGTTGCATCGACAAAGGCTTCCGGGCTCCACGTGCTGCTGCAGCCCGAAATCCTGATAAAGTTGGCGAGTATGTCCATGCCCTGCGGCGTGTGGGCGACTTCGGGATGGAACTGAATGCCATAGATGCCTCTATTGTTCTTGATGGCAGCGATCGGCGCGTTCGGCGTGTGTGCCATGACAGTGAAATCTTTTGGAAGTCGGGTGAGGTGGTCGCCGTGGCTCATCCAGACCTCGATCTGCGGCGCCAGGTTTTGCAAGAGATCGCTATGATCATCGATCTCGATGCTGGCCCGGCCGTATTCGCGCCGGTCAGCGCCCTCGACCTCGCCGCCGAACAGATGCGCGATGACCTGCAGGCCGTAGCAGATACCCAGCACCGGGCAGCCGAGGTCGAATATCCGGCGATCCGGCAGCGGCGCGTCTTTGGCATAGACAGAAGAAGGACCGCCGGACAGGATGATGCCTTTGGGGCGTATGGCCTCGAGCTCGGCAATGGGCGTATGATAGGGCTTTATTTCCGAATAGACGCCCAGCTCCCGCACCCGTCTGGCAATGAGCTGCGTGTATTGCGAGCCGAAATCGAGGACAATTATTTCTTCTGTCTGCTGCATCACCACTCAATCTTGTCGTCAAAGTGATAGTTGTTCAGCTCATCCAACAGTTCAAAATAGGTGAGATTATAGTGAATCGGCGTGATCGAAATATAATTGTTGTTGATCGCCGCATCGTCGTAATTCAGGTCTGTCTCGACATTCTTCTTTGCACCGGTGAGCCAGTAATATTTGCGGTTGAATGGATCTTTGCGGACGTGATACTTTTCCTCATAGGCCGCCATTCCCTGTTGGGTTATTTTGATCCCTCTGATCTGGTGCAGAGGGACGGCCGGAACATTGATGTTGAAAAAGACGCCGCGCGGGCAGTTGAACTGCAGAAAGGGCGCAAGGAATTTGGCTGCAAACGTTGCCGCCGGGCTGAAATCGGGATTGACGAATGTGGTCAGCGAGATCGCAAAAGAGGGGATGCCGAGAATGGCGCCCTCCGTCGCGGCGGACACGGTTCCCGAATAGATGGTGTTGATGCCGGTATTGGAACCCAGGTTGATGCCGGAGATGAGCACATCCGGTTTGGGCTGATCCTTGAGCAAGGCCCAGTAGGCCAGCTTGACGCAGTCGGCCGGCGTGCCGTTGACGCCATAGCCATAGGGAGCGCCGTTCTTATTCACCTCGATCACTTTCAGAGGATCACTCAAGGTGATCGCATGCCCGACCGCACTCATCTCGGTCAGCGGCGCGACAATGACCACCTCTGCTATCTCGGCAATGGCCGTTGCCAGGGCAGCCAGTCCCGGCGCGTTGATGCCGTCATCGTTTGTCAGCAGTGCTCGCACGGTAACTCCTCAGAGATTGGCGATGTGCGGTGATTTGGCCCTGTCGCTCAGCAGGAACGTCAGTATCTGGTGCAGGGTGGACTTGAGCTCATTGCGCGCCACAATGGCGTCGATGAAACCGTGTTCCAGCATGAACTCGGAGCGCTGAAATCCTTCCGGCAGGTCCTGCCCGATGGTCTGCTTGATCACGCGCGGCCCGGCAAAGCCGACGAACGCGCCGGGCTCTGCCAGGATGACGTCGCCGAGCATAGCAAAGCTGGCAGTGACGCCGCCGCTCGTCGGATGGGTCAAGACCGAGATGAACGGCAGACCGGCATCTGCCAGCATGGCCAGATGCGCTGATGTCTTGGCCATCTGCATCAACGAGTAGGCGCCTTCCTGCATGCGCGCGCCGCCAGATGCGGCGACGATGATGAGCGGGAATTTGCGCCGCATGGCGAGGCTCGTCGCGCGGGCTATCTTTTCGCCGACCACCGAGCCCATGCTGCCGCCGACAAAGCGGAAATCCATGACCGCCAGCACGATCGGCGCGCCGTTGATGCTGCCGGAGCCGGTCTTGACCGCTTCAGTCAATCCTGTTTTCAGACTGGCCTTTTTGACTCTGTCGATGTAGCGCTCGGCATCTTTGAATTTCAGCGGATCAAGCGACTGCATGTGCGCCTCGGTTTCATAAAAGGTGTTGAGGTCGCAGATGATATTGATATAATCATCGCACGTGATGCGAAAATGGTAACCGCAATTTGCGCAGACGTGAAAATTCTTTTCCAGCTCTTTTTTGTACAGCACTTCCCGGCATTGCTGGCATTTGATCCACAAGCCATCCGGCAGGTTCTTCCTGTCCTGGCCGGAAAATCCCGCTTTCACCCGTTTAAACCAATCCATCCATCTACTCCCTTAAATGTGCGCCGCCAACAGCAGGGCATCTTCCCGCGGCGCTTCATAGTAGCCTTTGCGTCGGCCTTGCAGAGCAAAGCCAAACTTTTCGTACAGGCAAAGGGCGCTCGAATTTGACGCGCGCACCTCGATGAAGACGTCCCGCACCTGCTGTTGCCGGGCCCACTCGAATATCCGCTCCATCGTCCATGTGGCAATGCCCATGTTGCGAAAAGGCGGCGCGACGGCCATCTTTGTGATTTGCATCTCAGCGCTGATCTGCCACATGACCGCATAGCCGATGATACGCGACGCACAGGCGAGAACCAGAGTTGTCGATGCTCTGTTCGACAGCTCTGCGCGAAAAGAATTTGCTGACCAGGGCGGCGCAAACAGCTGCTGCTCCAGGGTCGCGATTTCCTCCATGTCCGCATCGGTCGCCAATCGAAGCGTGACACTGTTCTTTTGGAACAGCTTGCTGGCGGGGATCGATGCGTGCGAACGCGCGCTTTTCTGCAAGCTATCCATGCGCGCCGGCGATGAATTCCTGGAAATAGAGCGGCTCAACGGTTTCTAACGACGCTATGTCGCCGACCATGAGCTTTTGCTGTCCCAGTCGGGCAATGCTGAAAGCCGTCGGCATGGAAAACGACTCTGGAGCGCAGACAAATGTCGTTGCGATCCCGCTGTCGCAGCCAATATCTTCCGGACTGATCAGCATGGCGCCAGCCGGCAGGGTGGAGGCGATCATTTCCTTGCGCACGAGCTGGATCTCCTGAACCAGCGAATCGACAAAATTGTCGCGGTGATAGACGGCAAAATAGTATTCGTTGGCGCGAGCTTTGAGCAGCGGGCAGATGATGCCGTCGCGGATCGGCGCCTGACTGGCGAGCGCATCCATGGTCGGCACAGTGACAAGCGGGCGTGCGCAGCCCAGGGCAATGCCTTTGGCCGTGGAGAGGCCGATGCGCAAGCCGGTGAAAGAGCCAGGGCCGATGGAGACAGCGATCGCATCCAGTTCAGTGAGGGCAACGCTGACCTGTTTGAGCATCGTCGACAACAGGTCGACCAGCGCCGTCGCGTGCGCGTTGGCCCTGTTCAATCGGTATTCTGCCACCAGCTGCTGCGCCCGGGTCAGGGCGACGGCGCATATCCGGGTGGATGTCTCTATTCCCACTATGACCAACACGACTCCTCTTTGGCATAGACCACAATGTGTCGCGCATCCGGGGGGAGATCCGGATCCCACTTGAGATGAAATTCATAGCGTCGTGGCGGCAGCAGATTCGCCATTACATCCGGCCACTCGATCAGGCAGACGCCGTCGCCGTCGAAATAGTCCTGCAGGCCAAGATCGATCGCTTCATGCTCGGACTGGAGGCGGTAGAAATCAAAATGATAGACCGGGATTCGGCCGCGATACTCGTTGATGAGCGTGAAGGATGGGCTGGTGACAGCCTGGCGAACGCCCAGGCCGGCGCAGACGCCTTTGATGCAGGTCGTCTTGCCGGCGCCGAGCTCGCCTTTGAACAGCACGACGTCGCCCGGCACAAGTTTGTCGGCAAAGTCACGGCCAAGCGCTAAAGTCTCCTGCGGACTTGCAACCATATTCTCATACAGGATCGTCAATGAATGAACGTTCTATCTGGGTTCCAGGGTGATGATCGGCAGAACCATCTCTTCGAGTGAAATTCCGCCGTGCTGAAAGCTATCCGCGTAATAATTCAAAAAATAGTGGTAATTGGTCGGATAGACGAAATAAAAGTCCTCTTTGGCAAATATGTAATTGGAATTGATGCCGCGCGCCGGCAATTTGTATTCATGGGGATTGTCGATGATCATCGCATCCTTTGGGTCAACCTTTATATTCCTGCCGTATTTGTAGCGCAGACTGGTGGATGTCTCGCGATCGCCCACCACTTTTGTCCCATGCAGGCCGCGGATGCTGCCGTGGTCAGAGGTCACGACGATGGTGTTGCCATTGGCGGCCAGTTTTCGCATCGCTGTGTAGAGATGCGAGTGTTCAAACCAGGATCGGGTGGTCGAGCGGAACGCCGCTTCGTTGGGGATCATCTCCTTGATGATATTCGAGGAGCTGCGCGAGTGCGCCAGGATATCGACGAAATTGAGCACAAGAGCGGACAGCGGAACGCTGCCATATTCGTTGATCTTGCGCGCCAGCTCGACCGATTCCTGCACATCGAGGATTTTCGCGTATTTCGGCCCGGGTTTGAGCTCGACGCCGAGGCGCTTCAGCTGCTCTTCCAGCAGCTCGAGTTCGTAACGATTCAGGCTGATATCGTCCTCCTCTTTGTTGCCCTGCCAGAGTTCGGGGATCCTGGCTTCAATCTCGCTGGGAAAAAGGCCGGCAAAGATGGCATTGCGCGCATACGGCGTCGCTGTCGGCAGGATGGAATAGTAGTAATCGCGCGTGATCTTGAAATACGTGCGCATCAACGGCTCCAGAACCATCCACTGATCAAGGCGGAGGGCATCGAGGATCAGCAGGACCGTGTTTTTACCGGCATGGACGTGCGGCAGCACGTATCTTGGCACAACATCGACCGATAGCGGCGGCCCGTCAGGGCGATTCAGCCAGTCGTGATAGCTCTTTTCGATGAATCGACCGTATTCGATGTTACAGTCCCTTTTTTGCTCGTACAAGATCTGTTTCAGGCCCAGATCCGGATGCGCGTCCAGCTCCACGTCCCACTCGGAGAGCTTGACGTGCACGTCTATCCAGTCCCGCCAGTCCATGGGGCCCATGATCCGGTTGGATATCTGGTTGAACTCGGAGGTATAGTCGCGCGAGATGATCTGGCTGGCGATCTTGCCTTTGTCCAATATTTTTTTGCACACCAGCAGAATCTGGCTGGGATTGACCGGTTTGGTCAGATAGTCGTCGATCTTGCTGCCAATGGCTTCTTCCATGAGCGACTCCTCTTCGCTCTTGGTCACCATGATGATCGGCAGGCCGGGATTGATCTCTTTCAGCTCTGCCAGTGCGGTCAGGCCGTCCATGCCGTGCAGCATCTCGTCCAGCAACATGATGTCGAAATCCTCGTTGCGCACCAGTTCGATGGCATCTTCGGCGTTTGTCAGCGTCTTGACGCTGTAGCCCTTGTTCTCCAAAAACAGCACGTGCGGCCGCAGCAGGTCGATCTCATCATCGACCCATAATATTTTCTTCTTTTCGTCCATCAGCCTCGACTTTAATAATCTAAAAAGTACAAAAAAAATCGGGCACAATCAAATCATTTATATCGCACGCTACAGGGGAAATTAAAGCTTGCATAAAAAAATTAAAGTTAGTTAATTACGCGTTTAAAAATTATCGATATATGATTAAAGGTGCTAGCCGTGCTTCAGCAACTGTTACATAGAGGCGTCATTGTTCCGGAGCCGCCGGAGTATCAGGGATTGTCGATCAAAATCGATGGCGTCAGCATGAAATTGAATCCGACGCAAGAAGAGATGGCCTATGCATGGGCGAAGAAAAAGGGGACGCCCTACGTTGAGGATCTGGTTTTTATCCGCAATTTCATGCTCGATTTCAGCGCTACGCTGGGCTATGAGAAGCCGCTAAAGATCAATCAGATCGACTTTGGCGAACTCGACGACCGGGTGGCGAGAGAAAAGGCGGAACGAGAAGCCTTGAGCAAAGAGGATAAGAAAGAGCTGGCGCGCGAACGCAAAGAGCGTCGCGACCAGTTGAAGGAGATGTACGGCTATGCGTTAGCGGACGGCGAGAGGATCGAGCTCGGCAACTATATGACTGAGCCGAGCGGTATTTTCATGGGCCGTGGCAAGCATCCCCTGCGCGGCCGCTGGAAGAGGGGCGCGACCAAGAAGGACGTCACGCTCAATTTGAGCCCTGACGCTGAGATCGATCGCAGCGAATGGAAGGAGGTCATCTGGCAGCCGGAATCGCTCTGGGTGGCGAGATGGGAGGACAAGCTGTCCGGCAAACAAAAGTATGTCTGGCTGCACGACAGCGCGCCCATCAAGCAGTCGCGCGAGGCGCAGAAATTTGACAAGGCCATTGAGCTGGATGAAAAATTACCCCTCGTGCGCGATCATATCGAACGCGGTCTTTTGCACGAAAATGCCAAAGTGCGACGCATCGCCACTGCCTGCAGTCTCATCGACAAACTCTGTCTGCGCGTCGGCGACGAAAAAGATCCGGACGAAGCCGACACGGTCGGCGCAACGACCCTGCGGCCGGAACATGTGAAAATCCATGCGGCGGGCGTCGTCGAATTCCGCTTTCTGGGCAAAGACTCGGTTCTGTGGCACAAAAAGATCACCCTGCCGGAACGCGTCATCGCCAATCTGCACGAACTGCTGCAGAATGCCAAACCGTCCGCGGCCGGGAAAAAGAATTCGACCTATAACAAGCCGCAGCTTTTCCCCGATGTCAGCAGCCGTGATGTGAACGCCTTTTTGGCCCACGCCATGCCGGGCCTGACCGCCAAGGTGTTCAGAACCCACCACGCCAGCGAGGTCGTCAGAGACAGCCTGGATGCCGCCGGCATCGCACGGCAGGATCCTGAGTACAAAAAGTGGGAGGCCGCAACGCAAGCGAACACGCAGGCGGCCATCCTCTGCAACCACACCAAGCAGGCGCCGAAGAACTGGAGCGAACGCAAGAAACGATATAAAGAGCGGGAAAAGCGAGCGGCGGAAAATGTCAAAAAAGTGCAGGACCTCGCCAGGGAGCTCAAATCGTCGCTCAGTCGCATCAGGCAAGAGTACGCCGCCATGAAAAAGACGGTCAGCGATCGGGCGCAAGCGAAAAAAATGAGCGAACGCTACACAAAGAGGATCAACGCGCTGAAGGAGCGCATCGACCATACGAGGGATCGCGAGGAAAAAGCGCACCAGGCTCTCGGAAAATTGCGGGCGCAAATGGCGATCGCAATGGAAAATCGCACCTGGAACCTCGGCACCAGCCAAAAATCCTATATTGATCCGCGGATATTTTACAGCTGGGGGTGCGAGGTGGACTATGACGTGCTCGAAAAGTACTATTCCAAAACCCTGCGCGTCAAGTTCCAGTGGGTCAAGAAGGGCGAGTTGAACGACGGCGCAGCGGAATGAGAGTGGAAGTGATCGAACACCTGGACATGGTCGATTTCATTGCCCAACCTGATGTGGTCAGCCGGCGAGAGGAAATCCTGCAGCTGCATGAAAAATATCGCCAGGCGAATTTCTATCGCGCCTGCATCGACCTCAGCGCAGAACACCTGGCGATATGGGACGATCGCGTGAATGGCGAAAAAAAGCGCCGCGGCGAGGTTGTGCTCGGTATTTACAACGGACAAAACAAAATCCTGCTGCATACCAAGTCCTTTTATCCGCAAAAGATCTATCGCGTGCCAACCGGCGGCATGCACGCGGACGAAGGTGCGGTGGCGGCGCTGCACCGTGAACTGCATGAAGAGACCGGTTTCTTTGCCGCATCATTCCAACTGCTGGCGCTTTTGCTTTATGTGTTCAGGCATGCGCAGCAGGTCGTGCCTTTTCTCTCCTTTATCTTTGCCATATCAGTCGATGACGATGCGCCGCGCTGCAAAGATGCAGGTGAAAATATCAGCGGCTATCGATGGATAGAGCCGGCGCAGTTGGCATCGGTCAGTGCGGAGCTGCGTGGTCTGCAGGAGGACCGCTGGCAGGAATGGGGAAAAATGCGCGCCATTCCGCACGAGATCATTCTCGCTGCGCGCAATGCAGAAATAAAGTAATTTGTTCTATCGTTTTACTGGCAGAATCGTAAACAGTACTGCAATTTCATCGTCCAATAGATGATGCGCTATTTATTCTCGTCATGGAGGCAAAAAAATGAAAAGATATCTTGCGGGTGCGTTGCTTGTGCTGGCCGCGTTATGGCTCGGCTGCAAGGGACAGGTAACCGTCGATGAGGCGTATAACGCCATACGACCGGTGAAGCAGTTGGAACTGCCGGACCAGGTGGAAGAGAATGTGGTGATCATCATCGAAAATGTGGCTGATCCGGGCAGCAGCTACAAAAATCGTCTTGATCTCTATATCAATGATCACAAGATCAGCCCTGACTGGCTTGTCTCGAATGTGCAGAATGACTATATCTACCGCCTGCGTATGCGGCCCGGCTATTATGACCTGAAAGCCTATTATTACGCTTATGTGGGCTGGGGAGAAGATAAATACGAAATCAAATCTGAAGAGCTCGTGCGAGTGCAGCACGACAAAAAGACGGTGGTGCGGGCAGAAATCGTCAAGCGACCGAACGGCGAACCGGTGAACAAGACGATGTACTTTACCGCCAAGCTCGAAGATTTCGCCGAAAAGACGACCGAGCACCAGCGCCAGTCTGAGTCGCCGGGCGAGCAGCGCGTCAGCGACACGGTCATGCTGCAGATCAATACGGTGCCCGAGCACGCGCAGATCATCATCGACGACAAAGTCGTCGGCCAATCGCCCTTGCGCTATGAGGTGAGCCGCAGCGAGGATCACATCCTGCAGATTTCAGCTGCCGGCTATCGGACAAAGACGAAATTCGTCGACCATGCCAAGGTTGGCAGCAGAGACATCTATCATGTCGTACAGGAGCTCGAAAAAGAATAGCCATTCTCCGTCATGCACGATCATCAGGAGAGCGTTAGCGCTCTCCTGCACCTTGCCTCTACTTGCGGGAACATTGAACGCCCGATCTTATGCTACATCTCAAAGCGATTACATATTCCATCGGTGAGCGGGAACTCTTGCGGCAGCTTGACTGGATCATCTCGCCGGGCCAGCGCGTCGCGCTGATCGGCGCCAATGGCGTCGGCAAGACGACGCTGCTGCGCATCATGACGGGCGAGCTCTCGCTACAATCCGGCACGATCATGAAGCCGAAAGAGTACCGCATCGGCTATCTGCCCCAGGAAGCGATCGATCTCGAACCGAACGCCATCCTCGACTCTGTCTTGCAGGGCAGGAGCGATGTGGTCGAGCTAGAGCGAAAAATCGAAAGACTTCGCGCCGAGCTCGCCGAATCCGCCGACGCGCTGCAACTGGGTGAGACGCTGGGGAGACTGGAGCACCAGTTTGAACACGCTGGTGGTTACAAACTCGAAAGCGATGCCAGGGAAATCCTGGCGGGACTCGGCTTCAAAAAGCTTGACTATCACAGACCCATACAGGAGTTCAGCGGCGGCTGGCGCATGCGCGTTTATCTGGCGCGTCTTTTACTGCAGCAGCCGCATCTGCTGCTTTTGGATGAACCGACAAATCACCTCGACTTGGCCGCTCTCGAGTGGCTGGAGGAATATTTATCGGATTTCAGCGGCAGCATCGTCATTGTATCGCACGATCGCTTTTTCATCGATCGCATCGCCAGTGAAATCTGTGAGCTGCGGGCCGGCGAGTTGCGCCACTATGCCGGCAATTATCATTTTTACGAGCAGCAGCGAATGAAAGACCGGGACTTGCTCGCAAAGAGGGCGGAACAGCTGCAAAAAGAAAAGCAAAAGCAGCAGATTTTCATCGATCGATTTCGTTACAAGAACACCAAAGCGACGCAGGTGCAAAGCCGGATCAAGCGCCTGCAAAAGATGGCCGAAATCGAGCCTGAATCAATTGATCAGCAGCTCGATTTTCAGCTGGCGATCGATGCGCCCAGCTATAAGGACGCGCTCACGATCGAGGAGCTCGCTTTTCGCTATGCCGAAGAATGGATTTTGCAGCATATCCATTTGCGCATCTACCGCGGACAAAAAATTGCCCTCGTCGGTGACAATGGCGCCGGCAAGACCACTCTGACGCGCCTGATGGTCGGGCAGCTCACGCCGCAGCACGGCTCGATCGTCTATGGCCATCGCGTCAGCATCGGCTATTATGCGCAGCATCAGGTCGATGCCTTGAACATCGACTCCACTGCCTACGACGAGGTCAGCAGCGCGGTATCGCCGCAGCAGCTGCCGAATATACGCAACATTCTGGGACTGTTTGGCTTGCGCGGCGATGATATTTATAAGAAAATTGCCGTCCTCTCCGGCGGTGAAAAAGCGCGCGTGTCATTGACCAAGATATTGCTGTCACCGGTCAACTTTCTGATCATGGATGAACCGACCAACCATCTGGATATGCGCTCAAAGGAGGCGCTGGAAAATGCGCTCATGCAATACAACGGCACGCTCATCCTGATCTCGCACGACCGTTATTTTCTGGACAAAATTGTCAGCAAGGTCATCGAGCTGCACGATGGCGTGCTGACCGAGTATGAAGGGGATTACACAGCCTATCTGGAAAAGAGGCGGCAGCGCTATGCGCTTAGTGAAGATGAAGACAACAGTCCAAAGAACAGCAAAAAATCGAGGGACGAGAGACGGCGTCAGGCACAAGCGCGCCAGGCCGTCAGCAAAAGACGAAATGAACTGAAACAGGCCATCGAAAAATATGAAAATCTCATCGATGGGATGGAAAAACGCAAAATTGAGCTCGAGCGCTTGCTCTCGGATCCGCTCTCCTATAAATCGAGTGAAAGTGCTGCATCTTTTACCAAAGAGTATCATCAAATCAAGGATACCATAGAATTGAATCTCGATGCGTGGGGCGTTGCCCAGCAACAGCTGCAAGAGCTTCTCAGCGAGCTGGATGCGACGTGAAAAGTGCATGGCTGTAATTGTCACCCATTCGTTTTTAGTTGCGAAAATGTGGCGGTTTTAATAAATTTTGGAACTCTCATGGCGATGCCAAGTTCATTGAGATGAGGAGAAATGAAAAATATGAATAAAGTATTGATGCTTTTTATAGGCGCTGTAGCGATCCTGCTCATGAGCTGCAGCGATTCCGGCACTGGCCCAGATCCGAAAAAGGATCCGGCGATTGCGGTGAATCTGAGCGAAATCACCCTGTCCGGCAGTTCGCGATGGGATCGTTTCGATTTGATGAACAGCGGCGGCGGTCAGCTGGAATGGAAAATCGACGGCAAACCAGAGTGGCTTGATGTTTCAGCGGTGAGCGGAATCGGCCTCACCGCGACAGATACGACGACGATTCGTCTGACAACCCGTTTTGATAAATTGGCATATGGTTCTTATACAGGCGAGATCAAAATCAGTTCGAACGGCGGCCAGACGACCATCATCGTCACGCTGAATTATCAGCCGCCCAAGCTCAAGGTTGAAAACGGCGTCATCAACATGGATCGCCATTACAGATATTCGGAACTGGTCCTCATCAACGAGGGCGGCGGTGAACTCGATTGGAAGATCACGGCGAGACCGGCCTGGCTCAAGTTTGATGCCGATTCCGGCACGGTCTATGGCCACCCGGAGCTCATCCCGTTTCGCGCCCAGGTGCAACTGCTCGAATACGGTGAGTATACGGATAAAGTTTACATACAGTCGAACGGCGGTGACTTTGAAATAAACGTCTACCTCAGCTACGAGAGAGAAGTGGAAGTCTATGCCGGCGTCGGCGCCGCCAACATCAACCTCGGCGACACCTATCTGATGGTGGAAAGGCTTTATGGCAAACCGACCTCAAGCGGCTACGTCAGGCCGGAAAAGACGGTGTTCATCCACAACGTCGACTATTCTGATCTCGGACTGGAATTCCGCATCAAGAACAACTCGCCGATCCTTTTCGGCAGTGGCGAAGTAGGCTATATTCGCATGCTGGCGCCCTATGACGGTCTCACCCCCGAATCGATCGGCATCGGCAGTCTGTCATCCGACCTGGTCACTGCCTATGATCAGCCGATAGAGAAGAACGGTGGGGAATGGCGCTATGAAGAGATAACGTTCGTCATCAGAAATAACAAGGTCAGCGAGATGATCATTCAGGAGCCGGGATTTCTCCCGTGACAGAATGGGCAAGGCTCTCGGTTGAACGAGAGCCTTTTTTTTTCGCGCTCACTGCAGGGCGAGCTGCAGAGCGGACGTTGTGGTGTAATATTTCGCGATCATATTCGGCACTTCCCAGTCGGGCAATTTGCCATCCACCAGATAGTCCAGATATCTGCTCGCCACCTGGCCAAAGTGCGCTTCATGTCCGACGTGATAGGTCTGCGGAATGGAGACATGCCAGATGTCGCCTTCTTCTGCGACCGTGACGCCGGGATAGAGCAGCGCTATTTTTGCCACCGCTTTCTGCAGCGTGGAGCCGAACCGGGGATCGCGCTGAACTTCCTCGACGTACAATTCGGGTTTATAATTCTGCTCTTTGCCCTGTCGAATGATGATATTAGCCACGCTGCCGCGCATGATGGAATAGTGTGTATCGCCGGCTCCTGGCGGGGCTTGATAATTCCAGATGACCGACACCTTTGCGTGCACGCCCTTGAGTTTATAGATGAACTCTCCGTTTGAATAGACGGAGAGGACGCCATCCGCGACAAAAGGCAGGAGAAAGTCGGGGAAATCGGACAGTTGCGTCACAGTTGAAAATTGCGCCAGATTCACCGTCGTCGGCCATCGTCGCGCCCGCACCATTTGAATGTCCGCGCAATCCAGAATTTGCTCCGGAAAGCACTCCCATTGGATGAGATCGACGAGGTGAGTCGCGACATCGACGATGCCTTCGCCCTGCTGTGTCGTGTCAAAATACCACGCCGGCCGTTTGATCGGACTGCCGGACACGTACTTGAAAAAGTGGTGCACGCTCTCCTTGGTGACGGCCGGTTCCTCGGGCGTGCCCGGAACCAGCTCGCCAAAGACCTCGGGCGTCATGGCGAGTTCCTTCTGCAGGATGGTGGTGATCTCGTAGCGTTCGGTCATGATGTCGTACAGGAGGACGTGGTTTTGTGCCGCAGCCGTAAAAGCCTGCTTGAGCAGCTCAAATCCCTGTTGATTGATGCACATCGGCTTGTCGGCCAGCACATGGATGCCGGCGTCCACGGCCTGTTTGATATAGGCCGTTTTATGACGATTGTTGCCGGCCATGACCGCGACATTGCCCGGTTTGTCGCTGACCATCCTGTCGAGGAAATCATCCCCCCGATAGACGCGCGGAATCCACGCCGTCGGATTTTCAGCGCGCGTATTGTAGCCGTTGATGCTGCGAAGATGGTCCTCGACATCGGGACCGTCCGGTGCAAAGATGTAGACGGTCGGATCGACCTGATCATACATGGTTTTCAGCACCAGTGCCGCGTGAAAATGGCCTGGATCCAGAGTCGTGATGACGACCTCACCGCGAGCGCCTGTGAATCGCATCGTGTCATCCTTTCCGCCAGTGCATGCAGCTAAAATGAGCAGACCGATTGTCAAAATGAGTGAAATGGTGCGGAGCATGACGATCTCCCTTTTTGGAAAAGATTTTTCACAGCATGGCCAGCGCACCGCGCACATAGCCGATCGATTCGGCTGCGCCAGGCAATGGGTCTTTGCTGTCTTTTTCGTATTCGAGCGAGACAACGCCGCCATAGTTGTTCTCGAAAAGTGTCCTGAGAAACCTGGGGATGTCGATCACGCCGCGGCCAATCTCAACGGTCTGGCCTTCTGCGCTGGAGTGTGAGACATCCTTGACGTGAATGTCGAGAACTCTCTCCTTGAATTTGAGGAACTCTGTCGCCGGATCCAGATTCATGCGTTGCGTGTGGCCGATGTCGATGCACAATCCCATGCGGCTGTCCCTGTCTTTGATCTTGACAAAAGCGCTTTCGGGAGTTGGATAGACCTCATCGCCCGGACCGTGATTGTGGATGGCAAGGATGATATCGGTTTCTTTCACCTTGGTTTCCACCAGATCCAGGAGATCGTGCCGCGGCACGCCGATGATCACCCGCATGCCGGCGGTCTGGGCGTAGTGAAATGCCTGCTGCACCTGCTCTTCATTTTGCATATAGATCACACCGCCGCCGTAGAGATCGAGGCCGGCGTCGGTCACTTTTTGCCTGACCTCGCGAATCTCGGCATCGGTCGCATCGAGCGCCAGATGAAAGCTTTTGAAGGCGATTTTTGTCAGATCCAGTCGCTTGGTCATTTGGATACACTCTGCCAGTTTGAATTCGCGGAATGTGTATGACGCCATGCCAAGGGTCAATGGGGATTCAGCGCTCATGGCCGGCGTTGTCCTGCCGCAACCCAAGAGCGTCGCTGAAGCGACTGCCGCTCCCGCGGTTTTGAAGAATGTACGGCGTGACTGCTGCATCGTGTTGCTCCTTCCTGTTTATTTCTCCGTCATCATTTTGATGGCTTGATACTATTGTAACGAATTCACTTTAGAATGTCAAGCTGAAACAGGCTCTTTGGCAGAGAAAATGGTGGAGAAATATGGCAAATATAGATATATTGTTCTCGTTCAATGCTGCGAGGAGTTACATTTGGACGACGTGAAAATTCTTGTCGTCGATGACGACGAGATGTATCGCCATACCTATTCGCTGATCCTGGCCGATCATGGCTATAATGTGACCACTGCTGCAAACGGCGAGAAAGGCCTGCAGCAGGTGCGGCAAGGCCTCTATTCGATTGTCTTTGTCGATTATCGCATGCCGGACATGGATGGCATCGAATTTTTGCGCCAGGTCAAAACCTACGATCCCTCGATCGATGTCGTGCTCATCACGGCGTTCGCAACCGTTGCGGCGGCTGTTGCAGCGATCAAGCTCGGCGCCTATGATTACATCGACAAGCCGGCGCAGGCAAAGGAACTCGTCGCCGTCGTGCAACGGCTTGAGGAACGGCGACGGCTACTGCGCCACTCTCAGGCGCATACGCTGGATCTGAATTTCAACGGCGCGCCTCTCAGTCTGATCGGCAAGAGCGTCCAGATGCAGGAGCTGTTCCAGATCATTTCGAAAATTGCGCCGACCGACAGCACCGTGCTCATCATGGGTGAGAGCGGCACCGGCAAAGAGTTGATCGCAAAAACCATTCACGCAAACAGCCTGCGCAAGGCCAATCCCTTTTTCACCATGGATTGCGGAACACTGGTGGAGTCGCTTTTTGAAAGCGAGCTGTTCGGTCATGTGAAGGGATCTTTCACCGGCGCCATCGCCACCAAGCACGGCGCCTTTGAATTGGCGCACGGCGGCACTTTTCTTTTTGACGAGATCGGCAACATATCCTTGAGTGTGCAGGCGAAAATACTGCGCGCCATTCAGGAAAAAGAGATCCGCCGCGTCGGCGGCAACAAGACAATCACCGTCGATGTTCGGGTCATTGCCGCAACGAATCTTGATCTGCACAAGGCTGTTGCGCAGGGCGTTTTTCGCGAGGATTTATACTATCGGCTCAGCGTCATCCCCCTGTACGTGCCGCCCTTGCGCGAGCGCAAAGAGGATGTACCCCTTCTGGTCGACCACTTCCTGGCGCGTTTCGGCAGAAAAAAGCGCCTGCCCGTGACAGGTGTTTCGCCAACGAGCCTCGACTATCTGCTCAACTACTCGTGGCCGGGCAACATTCGCGAGCTGCAGAATGTCATCGAACGCTCCGTCATCATCGAAGAGGATTCGATCATTCACTCGGATAGTCTGCCCGCCAATGTGCGCGGTGTGCAAAAGATGGATGAAGGGCCCGTCGATCTGTTGCCGCTCGCGGAAATCGAAAAACGACATATCGAATATATTTTGCAGCAGACGGAATTCAATATCAGCAGAGCTGCGCGAATTTTGCAGATCGATCGCAAGACCCTGTATGATAAAATAAAAAAATACAATCTCTGATTGGATTTTTCCGGCAAGATTTTCATCTTGTGAATAAATGAGCCACTATCCGAATGTATTAGTTGGAGGAAAGCAAAATGGTCACAAAAATGAATCTGACTCGGCGCGATTTCCTGAAAGCCGCAGCCGCGACATCGATGACCCTCGGTCTGGCCGCCTGTTCCGCACAGAAAGCGCCTCTCGGCACGCCCGGGGCCGGCATGCGCTTTGGCCTGGTCACCTATCTCTGGGGCAGAGACTGGGATTTGCCGACGCTGATTGCGAACTGCGCAGCGTGTGACATTCTTGGCGTCGAGTTGCGGACGCAGCATGCGCATGGCGTCGAGCCGACACTGACCGCTGTTGAGCGGGCGGATGTCAAAAAAAGATTCGCGGATAGCCCGGTCACCTGTGTCGGCTATGGCTCGAATCAGGAATATCACTCTCCCGATGCGGCTGAGCTCAGGAGACAGATAGAGAGCACCTATGAGCTCATCAAGCTATGCCATGACATCGGCGCCAGCGGCGTGAAAGTGAAGCCGAATGATTTGCCCGACGGCGTCCCGGCCGAGAAGACCATCGCCCAGATCGGCGCCTCGCTGAATGACATCGGCACGTTTGCGCAGGATTACGGACAGGAGATTCGCGTCGAAGTGCATGGTCGATTGACGCAGCTGCCCGCG
>RQOI01000196.1 GCA_003854995.1 Candidatus Zhuqueibacterota bacterium | reverse complement strand
TATGCGATCGATCCGGATGATCCCGAAGAGACCATTCAGCTGCTGCCGAGAGCGCGCATGGGATCTGTGGCCAAGGTCGCCAAAGCCATCTATCCGGCGCACCGGTGGCGCGACTCACATGACTTTGACGACATCGCCGTCCGCGTGCCGGAAACCTGTTTCGTCGCGCCGGACGGCGCCACCATCATCCCGGAATGCTATGATCTGGCGCGCTCCACTGCTGTGCTGGAAGCAACGCCGGGCGCGCCGTTTTATCAGGCCGATGAGTACGATATCCGCACGCTCAGGCTGGATGTCAGCGAGGATGGCACATTGTCCAATCTGCGCCCCTTTGCCGAAATGGGTGAATTTGGCTCTGCGGTGGACGCGCACGGCAACGTCTATATCGCCAATGGTCAAATTTATGTTTTCGATGCGCTCGGTCAACCGATCGGGATCATCGAAGTCCCGGAACGTCCATCGACTTTGCAGTTCGGCGGCAGGGAGCGCGATATCCTGTTCATCACTGCGCGCACTTCATTATACGCCGTACGCGGCTGGCAACGCTGAGCCGAACGGCGCCAATTGAAAGAGGACGGAGCCATGAGAAAAACAGCTTTTCACCTCGTCATTTACGTCATCCTGTTCACATTGCGCTGCGGGCAGGACAGCCGGACACCGGCGCGCCAATGCGAAAACTTGAATTCTGAATGGAGATTTCACCGGGGTGATTTGCCGGATGCCTTTCAATCTGATTTTGATGACTCGAACTGGCGAGAGCTCGATCTGCCGCATGACTGGAGCATCGAAGGCCCGTTCAGTCCGGAATGGGCCAGCGGCACCGGCTATCTGCCCGGCGGCATCGGCTGGTATCGAAAACAGTTCACCATCCCGCTGGAAAAGGGCGATCGCAAAATCTATATCTATTTCCACGGCATCTATAACAACAGCCAGGTCTGGATCAACGGCCATCACTTGGGTGAACGTCCCAACGGCTACATCTCGTTTCAATATGATTTGACACCGCACCTGCAGGTTGGTGACACGAACACGCTGGCCGTCAGGGTCGATCACTCGCAGTACGCCGACTCGCGCTGGTACACCGGCTCGGGCATTTACCGCACTGTCGAGCTGATCAGCACCGCCAAACTGCACATCAAGCAATGGGGCGTCTATGCGGCGACGCCGCGGGTCAGCGCTGAGGAGGCGCAGCTCGACATTCAGACCAGTTTGATCAATGAGGGCGAAGGGACGCGAGAGATCTCGCTGCAGCAGGTGCTCCGCTATAAAAATCGACTCATCGAGCAAACCTCGATGCCCGTCACCCTGGCTGCGGGCGCCGATACGGTGCTGCAGCAGTCCATGATGATCAAGCCGCAGTTGTGGGATGTAGAAGCGCCGAATCTGTACGCTCTACAGACCTCCATCGTCAGCGACGGCGAGCTCATCGACGACGTCGAGACGCGCATCGGCTTTCGCGATATCCGTTTCGATGCGGACAGCGGCTTTTACCTCAATGGTGTAAATCTCAAATTCAAGGGCGTCTGTCTGCATCACGACGCCGGTTGTCTCGGGGCGGCCGTGCCGCTGGGCGTGTGGGACCGTCGACTGGAGCTGCTGAAGGAGATGGGCAGCAACGCCATCCGCACCAGCCACAATCCCGTCGCGAGCGATTTCCTGGATTTGTGCGATGCCAAAGGATTTCTGGTCATTGACGAGGTTTTTGACGAATGGGAGCTGCCGAAAAGGAAATGGGTGGCTGGCTGGAACGTCGGCGAACCCAGCTATGCCGGCTATGCCGAAAATTTCGCTGACTGGCATGTCCAGGACCTGACGGATCAGATTCTGCGGGATCGAAATCATCCGTCCGTCATCATGTGGAGCATCGGCAATGAGATCGATTATCCCAACGATCCCTATACGCACGAGATTCTCAACACGGAGTCGAATCCGCAGACCTGGGCGACATTCGACAAGTATCTGCCGCACGCCAACAGGCTGGGCGAGATCGCGCGCGAGCTGGTGGGCATCGTCAAACGCTATGACACATCGCGGCCGGTGACCGCCGGCCTGGCCTCGGCGCTGATGGCCAATGAGACGGGCTATGCGGATGCGCTCGATGTCGCGGGCTATAATTATCAAGAGTTCCGCTATCCGCAGGATCACCTTGCCTATCCGAACCGGCCCCTCTATGGCAGCGAAAACGGCATGGCGCTCGGGGCCTGGAAAGCGGTGATCGACAATGAATTCATTATGGGCCAGTTTTTGTGGACAGGCATTGAGTACATGGGAGAGGCCGGCAGATATCCGTCGCGCAACAGCACCTCTGGCACGATCGATCTGGCCGGCAACAAAAAGACAGAGTTTTATTTCCGCCAGAGTTTGTGGAGCGATGAGCCGATGGTCTATATCGGCGTCGACGAATATCGCGAAGAAACCGGTGCGGGCGGTCTGTGGCGGCACAAAAGAGCGGAGCCGCACTGGAACTGGCCGGCTGATCAAAAAGTCCGGGTGAAAGCATTCACAAACTGCGACAGCGTCGAGCTGTTTTTGAACGACGAATCACTCGGGAGCAGGCGCCTGGCAGATTCCCCGGAGCGCATTCTGCACTGGGATGTCGTTTTTGCATCGGGAGTGCTCAAAGCCGTCGCCAGCAAGGGCGACCGCCGAGTAACCGCTGAATTGCGCACGGCCGGCGCGCCGGCGAAATTGCTCGCTGAAAGCGACATCGCTGTCCTCAAGGCAGAGGCGCAGGATGTCGCGCACATTCTGGTGCGCATCGTGGATGAGGAGAACATTCCCGTCTTTGCAGCGGATAACCGCATCGTCTGTGAGGTCAAAGGCCCGGCCCGACTGCTGGGCATGGAGGATGCCAATTCCCGCAACGTCGAGGATTATCAAGATGACAGTCAGGCTGCTCACCATGGCAGAATCCTGCTCTACATTCAAGCCGGCGATCAGGCCGGCGTGGCGCAGATCGACGTCTCGGCAGAGGGTCTGCAGGGCGATAGCGTGACATTGCGCATCAAAGATAAAAAATGATCGCCATGTTCATCAGGATGAAAAATAGCAAGTTGCGCAAAACCGGCCTCAGCCATACAGCGATATTGATTTTATCATTCCTGCTGTTCGGTCTCGTCGAGATCTATAACAATGTCATTTTCAAGCTCTTGCATGTCGATGTTTTCCCGACTCGTCTCTTCACGCAGTTCCTGCCGCTGCTCGGCATGTACGCCTTGAAGAGCATGCACTATGCCGTGCCGTTCCTGCTGGTCGCCGTCTCATCGGCGTTAGCCCGCGACCTGATTCTGCTGTTCATCCAACCGCCCAATGAGGAGCGGCAAAGCCTGTCCGGCAGAATTCAGCATATCCTGACCGTCGTGCACGATCTGTTGATCCCAGGCATGCTCATTTACATCCTATTTTTCCACTATAGAGGCGGGCCGGTGACGCTCGCCTACTATTTTTATTTTCTCAGCGACAAGACGTCGCCGGTGCTGAAAAATCTGTTGAGCTTTGGCCAGCTGACGCTTTTCATCAAAATGATCCTGGCCCTCTGCATCGCATTTGTTTTCATCCGATTCCGCGCCGCAAAATACGCCCGCCATTACATCTTGATCGCCCTGATCCTCGTGGTCATGGCCATCCTGCCGAATCTCGCGTTTCTGCTGCATCACGTCAGCGGTCTCCTGGCAAAAGGCGGGCTCATTCTGCTCATCGTCGTCCTGTTCATAACCGTGCTGCTGCTTTTGCGGCGGCTGTTCGCGGCGGGCATTCCACGCTGGGTGGAGATCGGATGGACGTTCCTTTTCATCATTCTGCTTCCGGCCACAATCTACCTCTTCAGCGCGACGAAAAATGATCGTCCGAATATCGTGCACATCATCCTCGACACGCTGCGGATGAAATCATTCAATAAAGAGACCATGCCGTTTCTCTATTCGCTGAAAGACAAGGGCATCTATTTCCCCAGCAGCTACTCGTCGTCCGATAACACAGTGACATCGCACAACGCCATATACTACGGCAAGCATCCCTCCAACATCGGCATGGAACACGGCCCGTTTCCAGCCAAGACGATCATGGATGTGTTGCGTACGAACGAGTACCACACAGTTGTCGTGTCCGCCAATGGTCGATTTTGCATCGTCAACGGCTTTGACAAGGGTGTTGAAGATTTCTACGAAGCGTGGAAAACGGAAAACCATGTACGCGATATCCAGCTGATGAACGATTATGGCTTGTCGGATAAATTCACCATCATCGCAGACTATTGGGCCTATTACACGGACAACTACCTGAACAGAGGACACTTTCTCGACAAAAAGCCCATGGGCCATCGCGAATATCGCTATTTCAACTATGAGCCGGCGAAAGTCGTGAACGAATTCGTCAAGCATGTCATTGAAAAAAATCCGCCTTCGACGCCATTTTATCTGTTCGTCAATTATCTGGATCCGCACGCCCCCTATCTGGCGCCGACGCGGGAAAAAATAGCTGCCGTCGTGGGCAGACTCAAGACCTGCCTGCCGGACATTTATGCCAGGCTGGGCTTTGAGCACATTGCGCTGAGCGACAGCATGATCTTCCAGCAGATCATGTTGATGTGGAATGAGGTCGACAGCCTGGAAGATCAGTCCCTGAAAAGCGACTTTCTGACCTTCTGTTATGAGGAAAACATCAACTATCTGGATGAGCAGATGCGCAGCCTGTTCGGCTATTTTGAAGATAAAAAACTGTTCAAAAACACACTCTTCATCATCACCTCTGATCACGGCGAGTCGATCGGCGAGCACGACCTGTACGATCACGGCAACAAAAGACTCTACAACACGGAAATCAAGGTCCCGCTGTTCCTTCTCCTGCCGGACAAACTCAAGCCGTTCGTTAAAAAGAAGAGCATCGACATCAACACTCAATCGGTTGATTTTTACCCAACCATCCTGGATCTTCTCGGCATCAAAACCGATGTGGAATTGAATGGCAAAAGCCTGCTCCCATACCTGCTTGGCCTGCGAGACAGCGGCGACGACGACTATGCCATCGCCGAATATATTGGTGTGAGCGCCATCACCGACAACACCGACAAACTAATCGTGCGTGGAGATGTCATTGAACTCTATCATCTTGCAGATGATCCTGACGAGGAAAACAACCTTGCCGCCAGGATGCCGGAGGCGGTCAGGGCGTTCAAGAAGACGCTGGAGAGCCATAGAAAAGCAAATAATGATGCTTCCCAAACTCGACTCACGGGAACAGATGAGCGACGATATGATCCGGAGACGTCGCGGCTATTGAAGACTCTCGGCTATCTCAAATAGGTGTCATTCGAACTCGAAAACAAAACCCGCCCTTTCATCTTCCCCAGCCTGCCCGGGAAATCATTTACCCTGGCGCTCAAAGACGAAATTTTCAATCTATAGAATTCACGACTCTGGTGCGAACAAGTAAAGATCACGCGCGTTTATTGTAGTAAGTGATTTTTCTGAAATGGATTACGGAATCAGGTGACTTTTTCTGCCCCAAATCCGCGTCTTCTACGCTCATCGTCCATCGATATGCTATTGTTCCCGGTGCTCTATTTTACCACCTGCTTCTTCTATATCTTGTGGCGACTGGATCCGGCTCTCTCCTATCAATGTCAAGTTCCTCCCTTTTTATGCGACGAGGCATTTCTGCGCAACTTCATGGCATTTCCCGGCGGCCTCTCTGAGTATCTCTCGAACCTTCTGTCGCAGTTTTACTATTTCCCCTGGATAGGGGCGGCCATCATGACGGCTTGCCTGCTCGCGGCTCTGCTGCTGATGCGCGCCATCACTCATCACCTGTCGCCGCAGCTGCACAACTCTCTTTTACTGTATATTCCCTCTATTCTAATGCTCATCCTGTTCAGTCAATACGAGCACCGGCTGACCTATACGCTGGCCTGGCTGCAATCACTAGTTTGTATCTTGTGCTATCTCAGGCAGAAAGCAAAACCGCCCCTCGTGCGGCTGGGCGTCTTTCTGCTCCTCTCGATCGTCATTTACTATACAGGCGCCAGCTTTATGCTTCTTTTCGCCCTCGCAGCAATCATTTTCGAAGGTCTTTTTCGCCGCAACCTGCTGCTGACCTCATTCTATCTCTCATTCATGATCGCGCTGCCCTGCGCGGCGCGAACGTTCTTTTTCATTCTGACCCACGAGAGCGCCTATCTCTATTTGTTGCTGCCAATCTATGACTATCGTCCGTCGCTGACGCCATACATGCTCTATCTTTACTTGCCGCTGCTTTTCATACTGGCCGGCGCCGGTTTCCTCCGAGGCATCGAGCGTTTTGAAAATCGCCGTAACAAAAAATTTGCTGTTGCGCTTTTAATCCTGTTGACGATCGCCGCGGCGCTCGTCTCTTTCGATCCGGACATGCGGACCATCCTGCGAGTTGATTATTATGCCCATCATGGCCAGTGGCAAAAATTACTCGATCATGTCGAGGAGCATCCCTCTGATGATATACTGGTTGCCTTTCAAACGAATCGGGCGCTCTACCACACTGGGCGCATGCCTTCGGAAATGTTCGCCTACGATCAGACCTGGGGTGTTGCCGGTCTCTTTCTGCCGCCAGAGGCGCGCGCGTTCTTTTCCATACAGGTCAGCGATCTCTATTGGGATCTGGGATTTCTGAATGAGGCGGAACATTGGGTGCTGGAAGATCATTCAAATTTTTCTTTCAGTCCCTGGCATTTGCAGCGGCTGGCGCTCATCAGCATCCTGAAAGGCAACAGCGGTCTGGCTGACATGTGCCTGAATGCGTTGAGCAAAACCATTCTATACCGCGGCTGGGCCAATCGCTATCGACCATTCGTCACCCAACCGCACCGTCTGCAGGAAAAGAGGCAGCTTTCATATGGGCAGAGGCTGTATATCGATAAAGATTTTATCATCAATTCAGCTTTTCCGGAGCAGGACATACAGTCTGTGCTGGCGCAAAATAGCGAAAACAGGATGGCCTTCGAATACATGATGGTCACGCATATGCTGACGTTCCGTCTGGGCATGCTGATCACCGCGCTGCAATCGGATCGAGCAGATCTCTTTCTGCCAAAGCATTACCAGGAAGCCGTCGTTGTCTTTCTGCACAACACCCAGGGGCAGATGGGTGAAATTGCAAAATGGCTCAGTCCCAAAACAAGAGCAGAGTTCAATGACTTTATGCAGATCCTAGCCCGACATGGCAATGACGCAACAGAGGCCCAGGATGAATTGCGAGAAAAATATGGCCGCACTTATTGGTATTACAGTCTGTTCAGCAATCCGGCGAGGAGAATGGCGCAATCCAAATGATTTCATTTTTATCAGCTGTCTGGAAGCTTTCTGATGAAGCATGAAAATAAATATCACAGATCAGTCGTCTTCTGTCTGGTGGCAGTCGCGCTTTTAGTGCTCGCCTGTTCCGGCCAATATGATATAAGCGACTGCAAGTCGAGCGCCAGGCCGCCGCGACTCTACCCCGATTATTCGGACATTGTCATTCCGCCGAATATCGCGCCAATGAACTTTGTCATCAATGAAGCGGGTGAAAAATTTGTGGTCGACATCTATGCTGATTCCAGCAGCGTCATTCGCCTGCAGAGCAAATCGCCGCGCATCGTCATTCCGACCAGGTCGTGGCGGCATCTGCTCCATCGCAGCGTGGGGCGACCAATTTACTTTGACATCTTTGTCTACACCGCCGACGAAGGCTGGACCAGGCACCAACGCGTGGTCAACCGCGTGGCGTCAGCGCCCATAGACCACTTTCTCGTCTACCGATTTCTACGGCCAAACTACACGGTGCAGGAAGAGATGACTATTCGCCAACGGGATCTCGAGAGCTATCGCGAATCCCTCATCATGACAACAAAGACGATATCCGGTTGCATCAACTGTCATTCCTTCAATCAGGGCGATCCATCGCAGATGCTGTTTCACATTCGCTGGGGTGCGGCCGGAATGATCGTGGCGCGCCAGGATGAGATCTGCAAAATTGACACCCGAACCGAATTCAATTCATCGCCGGCCGCCTATTCATCCTGGCATCCGAACGGCAGGCTTGCAGCGTTCTCCGTCAACAAGGTCTTTCAATTCTTTCATGCGGCCGACGATAGTCGGGATGTGATCGATCTGGCCTCTGATTTGATCCTCTATGACTGCGACGACAACACGGTCTCTATCGACGCAAAAATCTCCAGTCCTTTTTACATGGAAACATTCCCGAACTGGTCGCCGGATGGCGCCTCTCTCTATTTTTGTCGCGCCCCGCAACTCCGAGCGGACTTTGACCTGGAGGAAGGCTATCGGGATATTCAATACGATCTGGTTCGCATCCCTTTCGAGCCGGACAGCAAAACATGGGGTGAGCCGGAGACGCTCGTCTCTGCGGCGGAGACTAAATTGAGCTGTTCACACCCCCGTATTTCTCCGGATGGCAAATATCTGCTCTTTTGCATGGTGGACTATGGTAATTTCCCGATCTTTCATTCCAGCGCCGATCTCTATCTGCTGTCGCTGGCGACCGGAGAAATTCAGCGTCTGGCCGTCAATAGCGACAAACCCGAGGGCTTTCATTCCTGGTCGAGCAACAGCCGCTGGATTGTCTTCACCAGCAAACGGGATAATGGCATTTTCACCCGCCTCTATTTCTCCCATGTGGACGAAAGCGGCGTCGTCCACAAGCCGTTCATTTTGCCGATCAAGGAACCGCGCCACTATCAGACGCTGTTCAAGTCTTTTTCGGTACCCGAGCTCATCAGGCGGCCGATTCCATATCGCGCCCAGCAGTTCATCGATGCCGCTCTGGATGAACACCTGGAACGACGAGCGCAGCTGGCGCCGGACACAGAGATATTGCCGCGTCCAGATATCGATTCGACCCGAACCGTCACCGATTTCCCATGATTCGACCGCATTCAAGAGTGAATGAACGCCTGTTATGACCACATACAAAACAAAAAGACCAACACCTCGGCGAGCGCTATTCTATGCGTTCTGGATGGTGTTCCTGCTGTTCGTACTCGCTTCCCCGGCTCAGGCCTACATTGGCCCGGGCGCGGGATTCGCCTTCATCTCTTCGCTGCTGACGCTCGTCATCTCCTTTCTGTTGGCCTTTTTCGCTCTGCTCGTATTGCCAGTGCGCCTGCTCTTCTCTTTCCTGCGGGGCGGCGCAGGCTTTGCCGACGCCAAAGTGAAGCGGGTGATCATCCTCGGCTTTGACGGCATGGATCCGCAGCTCTGCGCCAGCTATATGCAGCAGGGACTGTTGCCGAATCTCAGCCGGCTGAAAAAAGAGGGCTCTTTTTTGGCATTACAGACGACCTGTCCGTCGCTGTCGCCCGTCGCTTGGTCCAGTTTTGCCACCGGCGTCAATCCGGCCAAACATCGCATCTACGATTTCCTGCATCGCCATCCCGCCACCTACTTGCCGGAGCTCTCTTCCTACAGAGTGCATGAACCAAAAAAGAAGATCGTCCTGGGCGATTGGCAGATTCCCCTGCAAAGGCCGAAAATCGAATTGACGCGGAAGAGTCAGTCCTTTTGGAAAATCTTGGGCGAACGCGCTGTTTTCAGCCAGATCATCCGCGTTCCCCTCACCTTTCCGCCGGAAAAATTCAACGGCCATCTGCTCTCGGCCATGTGCACGCCAGATCTGCTGGGCAGCCAGGGATCATTCGCTTTTTACACGTCTGAGAAAAATCAGGCTGCCTCTTACACCAACGGCGTTTGCATGCCATTGGAGAAAAGTGATCGCGGCTACACGGGCCATCTGATCGGGCCGCCGGACAGCTCCAGGAGGACGCCTCGGTCACTGACGCTCGATTTTCACCTTGCCCGTCAGGATGGCGACGGCATGGAACTGCGCGTGAACGGCATAAAGTATCAGCTGCAGAACGAAAAGTTAACGCCCTGGATCCCCCTGACCTTCAAATCCGGGTTGTTGAAAATCCATGGCATCTGCCAGATGCTGCTCAAGGCGACCGAGCCGCAGGTGCAGCTCTATGTTTCGCCCCTGCACATCGATCCGGAACGTCCGGCCATGCCCATCTCGCATCCGGTCACCTATTCGACCTATCTGGCCAAATTGCTGGGC
>RQOI01000195.1 GCA_003854995.1 Candidatus Zhuqueibacterota bacterium | reverse complement strand
CTCATAGATTCGCACTTCGAATAATCGTCCCGCTGCCTTTTGAACACTTTCTGCGATCTCGATCGTCGGCAGTTCCTCGAAGGCTCGCAACAGATTCGTGTGGCAGCGGGAGTAGAGTGGTTCGTTCATCGGCACGTCGATGAACTCTTGCTGTGATTGATACGTCGCGTCAGTCGCGACGTCCCCCCATGCGGTCACAAAAGAATCCAGAGACGGATGCGGTATGATCGCATAATAGTCCAGTCCGTGCGAGCCATATTTCGATTGCAGCAGACCGATGGGCTTAAGGCCGAGTCGATTGAGCGCCGGAATGACCGCCTGCTCCCAATAGCTCTCAAATCTCTTTTTACCCGCACTGCTGACCAGCTGGTAGCGGGAGAACTCGTAATACGTCCGTTTTGACTCCTGCGACAAGACCGGTGCGGTGACGCTTCCGGCCAGCAAAGACGCTGCTAAGAACTCTCTTCTCTTCATGCCCAACTCCTTTCTTCTCTCCATTCAGCTCGTTGGCTGGGATGAATGCAATATAGTGACAGACGACCTTTAAACTCAAGAAAAAACAGAGTGCTGCTGCCGATTCCATTCTCTGCTGTCGGATTTCGTGCACTATTGCTTTGAATATTATACGAAATTCATTAATTTATGAAAACGATTATGCGACGCTGTCCGATTCATCCTCGCTTTGTTGCCCGTCTGAACGACCTTTTGATCCTGATGTAATGGAAAGTGTAATCCGGGAGAGGGCGAGAGACTGTCGAGCCGAGCTTCAGGTCGACTGCGACTGTTGAACAGGAAAATCAAATAGAATGACTAACGCATATGGAGACAATTATGAGCTATCGGGAGCGAATCGATACATTGCTCAAGGACGTGAACAAAATCTACATGGATCCGTCAAGAAAAAAATTGATCGCCGATTCGATCGAGCAGAAATGCTGCGTTGTCCTGCAGACCGGCACGCTCGCCACCTGGACGCCCGTCCACTCCACGGGCCGGAGTCCCAAGGACACCTATATCGTGAAGAGACCGGAGAGCGAGGACACAATCGACTGGACTTCGCCGAACTGCATTCCAATGGAGCCGTCGACTTTTGACATGATCTTCGATGATGCCGTCCATCTTCTCGCTGCGAAACAGCATCTCTATGTCTTGCATCGCGTCGTTGGGGCGGATTCGTCCTATGCGCTGCCGATCATGACGGTGACCGATGACCCGTTGAGCGGCTTGTTCGTCGACAACATGTTCCGTCCGGTGCCGCAGGACATCCACAAGAGCATCTATGCCGACAAGCCGTTTTTGCTCGTCTCTGTTCCGTGGGACTATCTGGACACTGCGAGATATCAAGGCCGTCTGCGAAGCGTCGGGGATGGGCGCACGTCCGAGATCGCCGTCGTCGCTGATTTTGACAAGCGCGTCGGCATCGTCTTTGGTTCAGCCTATATGGGATCGCTGAAAAAGCTCATCTTTACGGTGATGAACTATTACCTGCCGGCGGACGGCATTTTACCGCTGCACTGCTCCGCCAATGAAGGACCGAACGGCGACTGCGCCTGCCTTCTCGGCCTGTCGGGCACGGGCAAGACGACCCTGTCGGCCGATCCGGAGCGGGCGCTCCTCGGCGATGATGAACATGGCTGGAATGATAACGGCATCGCCAATTTTGAATACGGCTGCTATGCTAAGCTCATCAATTTGAATCCCGCGAAAGAACCGGATATCTATCGCGCCACCTTTCATGTTGACCATTATCTTGACCACGGCGCCATTGTCGAGAACGTCATGGTCTATCCGGATGGCACGATGGATCTGAACGATGAACGGTTCACCCCCAATTCGCGCTCCTCCTACCCCTTGCGTTACAATGCCAACATCAAGGAATCAGCGGTCTCGGGACATCCCCGCACCATTCTGTTCCTCACCGCGGATGCCTATGGTGTTTTGCCGCCAGTGACCAAGCTGACGACCGAGCAGGCGATGTTGTGGTTCATCATGGGTTATACGTCCAAGCTGGCCGGCACGGAGACGGGCGTTGTCGAGCCGCAGGCGACTTTTTCGCGGTTTTTTGGCGAACCGTTCATGCCCCGGCGGCCATCCGATTACTCCGATCTGCTCGGCAAGAAAATGCAGCAGCATCATGTGCCGGTTTATCTGATCAACACCGGTTGGAGCGGCGGCGCCTATGGCGTCGGCAGCCGCATGGATATCAACCTCACCCGCGCCATGGTTCGCGCTGCCCTAAACGGCGACCTGGAAAAAGTCGAGTACGAGCTCGATCCGGTTTTCAAGGTGCAGACGCCGCAAAGCTGTCCCGGCGTGCCCGACGATCTCCTGCATCCGATCAACACCTGGACAGACAAAGGAGCGTTCAAAGCCAACGCGGAAAAACTGGCGGCCAAGTTCGCCGCGCACTTTGACAAGAATTTCAAAGGCAAAGTGGACGCCAGGATCGAGGCGGCCTGCCCCGGAAAGCCCAGCTAAGCTTTGTGATGCATTAACAGATCTGCAAGGAGCTCTTTTTTTGCTAAAGAGTTAACATTTTTTCATTTTCTGCGTATACAGGACGCAACAATGGTGAACTTGGAGGCCTTATGAAAGTGCACTATCTTTTTCTTTTATCAATGCTGGCGTTCTCTTCTTTGCCGGCTGACGCGAAAACGGTCGAGAAGGAGGAGAGGTTCCTCATCAAAGGAAAGTCTCTCTCCATCGAATTGGACATGGATGGCGGCACTCTTCAAGTCCGTCCGAGTCATGATGAACAGGTCTGTTTCATCAATATAACCTACCCGCGTGAAAAGTGCGATGTCGATATCCGATATAATGACCAGCGGGGACAGTTGGACATTGTCGTGGATAACGACGAATGGGATCGAAAGAATAAAGATCGTGATGATGCGCCGGTGGTTTTGCTGGAACTCCCGTCTGGTCCCGCCCTGTCACTGTCAGCGCATATCAAAGCCGGCGAGACCAATTTTGAGCTGGGGGACTTGACGCTCGTCGATTTTGAATTGCGCCATTGGGCGGGCGAAACCACTCTCGATTTTGCCGAGCCGAACCGGACTCTTTTGCGCACCTTTGACGTGAACATCAAAGTCGGCGAGGTGAACCTCATGCATCTTGGCAACGCTCTGTTCGAGGAAGCGGATATTAACAGCGGCATCGGCGAGCTCACGATCGATTTCAGCGGTAAAGGCCTGGATCGATCTATGGCCAGAATTGATCTGGACATCGGCGAAACCAGTATCATCCTGCCGCAAGAAATTGGAGCAAAGATCAAGGTGTCCAAATTTCTGTTTTTGTCGGAGGTGAATTACCCGCATTGGTTTGACAAACGGGGTGACTATTATTATTCTGAAAATTACAAAGAAAGCGAAAAATCTCTCTATCTGATGATTTCGACCGGCATTGGTGAGCTCGGTATTGAAGTCAATTAACGATGCGATGCACCTGCGAATGACATTTTTGATAAATAGAAACTTAAAAAAAGAGGTCCTATTATGGCAGAAGAATTGATGAAAACAGCGAACGAAAAGAAACAGGTGAGCCTCGGCAACTGGATGAGTCGAGCGTGGGATCTGGTCACCGCTGATCTTGGCTCCTTCATCATCCTGGGGCTGATCTATGTCGGCGTCATTGCCGTGGCGAGCGGAACGGTCGTCGGCGAATTTTTATTGATCGGGCCGTTATCGGTCGGTCTTTTCTTT
>RQOI01000194.1 GCA_003854995.1 Candidatus Zhuqueibacterota bacterium | reverse complement strand
TTGCGGGCTAGTCGCCCGCAGCGCCGACGAAGACGGCGCACTCCAAAACGAGATCGGTTTTTCTGAACAAATAGAGTAATCATTAAATTGGCCCTTCAGCGCAGCTATAGGCCAATACCTGTTGCTCTTGTCATTTGTCTCAATACAATTATCGTCTGCATGAGAAAATTACAAAATAGAGAGGGTGCATGTCTACCCGACATGTTTCAAATAATGCCAGAAATGTTACGTCAGGGGTGATCGGCGATATATTCCGACGGCAGTTGCCCGAATTGCTTGCGAAAGCAGTCGGCAAAATAGGAAGGTTTGTTAAATCCAACCTCATAGGCGATTTCGGCAATATTGCCGCTGCGCTGTTTTAACAAAGACGCAGCCCGTTTCAAACGAAGAATTTTGATAAAATCGGTGGCGGATTGATTGGTCAGTGCCCGCAATTTTCTATGCAGTTGCACGCGGCTCAAACCGACGGCGCGGGCGAACTGTTCAACCGAAAAATCGGCATCAGCCATGTATTCCTCGATGATGTCAATGGCGCGATGCAGAAATTTTTCATCCATGGATGTCACGCCAATTTCACGCGGGTTCACATTGAAATCTTTGCCGAATCGTTCCCGCAGCTTTCGCCGGTTGTCGAGAAGATTTTTCACGCGAAGTAAAAGTTCTTTTGTCTCAAACGGCTTGACAATATAGTCGTCCGCGCCGGTCTCCAGGCCCTGCAGTCTGCTGTCCAGACCGGCGCGCGCGGTCAGCAGAACGATCGGGATGTGACTGGTGCGTTCATCTGTTTTCAGCTTTTCGCACATTTTTATGCCGCCCATCACCGGCATCATCACATCGCTGATGATCAAATCGGGAATCATTTGAAATGCCTGATGCAGGCCTTTTATACCATCCGCCGCCTCTTTGATGCGATAGCCGGAATGCATGATGTCGCGCATGTAAGCGCGTAAATCACTATTGTCTTCCACAGTGAGCACAGTTGGCGCACCTTTTCGTCATTTTGGTTCTGAACTATCAGGTGGCATTGGGAGCATGGTTTCATCGCCGAGGGTTTGTATCTCAGACGAAGGTTCCTGCAAAACAGGCCTTTCAATTGCTGATATAGACTCGACAATGTCGTCATCTTTCAGGTGCGCCCGCCCCAGTGGCAATCGAATGATAAAGGTCGTCCCTACGCCCGGCTCACTGGCGACGGAGATATCCCCCTGGAACAATTCCACCAATTCCTTGGTCAACGCCAGCCCGATGCCCGATTCCTTCGTGTTCTCGCGTGGCCGAGGCATCCGCCTGGTAGAAGCGATCAAAAACCTTTTCGAGTTGATCAAGCGCAACAACCGGCGCGCATTGCGCTGCATTAACGTCAAGTCCTGTTTGATATCGGTTTGTGCAATTCTCGGCAGAATTTTTTCCAGCGGCCCGAGAATCAGGGTGATCGGCGTGCGGAACTCGTGCGAAATGTTGGCAAAAAAACTCGATTTCAGCGAATCGACTTCTTTTAACTTTTCCGATTCGAACGTGCGCATCTTGAGATCGTTTTGCAGATGAATTCGGCGCAATTGCACTCGCCAGGTGAAAGCGACGGTGGCAAGACTGAGCACGGCATAGATATCATAGGCCCAACCGGTTGCCCACCACGGTGGGGAAATGATAATTTGAACGGATGCGCCCTGCTCATTCCACAGACCATCATTGTTGCAGCCTTTGATTCTGAAAACATAGTATCCCGGATCAAGATTGATATAGTTGGCCAATCGATTGTTGCCGCAAAATATCCAGTCTTTGTCGAGGCCGTCCATTTTATAGGCATACTTGTTTTTTTCCGGACTGGTAAAATCGATCGCGGCGAATTCAAATGAAATGCTATTTTGTTTGTAGTCGAGTTTGATCGACTCTGTTTCACTGATGGAACGTCGCAATGGGGAATCCATAGCTATTTTGACGGATTTGTTATCTATTTTGAAATCAGTCAGCACAATAGCGGGAGGGTCGGAATTGTCCAAGAGGCTGTCCAGATGAAAAACTGTCAGGCTATCTGCACCGGATCAAATTTGACGAGATCCTGCTGACAACGCAGCCACAAAAAGCCGGCATTATCTTCTAAAATATGATATATTCGGTTGCCCGGCAGACCATCCGCGCGCGTAAAGTTTTAAATTCCTCCTCTTCTATATTGTAGCATAAAAGACCCTGTTCAGTGGCCAGCCACAATCGTCCTGACCTGTCCGCATGAATCCCGTACACAATAATCCCATAGACAATATTGGGCAGCAACTCGTTTTGAGTATCAGAGATGAACATGTGTCGTTTAAAATAAACACGGCCTTGATCTTCTACGATCAGCTCACAAAAACCGTTCGTTGTGCCAAGCCACAAAATACCTTTATGATCCTGGTAAATTGTGTCATCTCCGGCTAAGAGTATATCAAAAGAATCATTTGCCGAATTCAACAAGGGTGTGACCGTCGTATCGTTTTCAGGCAAAGACATTATTTGATCGTAGATGCCAATGAGGAAATTTTTGGAAGAATCTTCTTTATATATTGCCTGTATTTCAGGCCAGCCGCCAAATTTCTTTTACTGATTATGCAAATATCTCAGCTAATTTCGGCCTAGCCGGAATACTTGATAGCCACGGAGGCACAGAGGACACAGAG
>RQOI01000193.1 GCA_003854995.1 Candidatus Zhuqueibacterota bacterium | reverse complement strand
TCGCCGACCAGGATGGCAAATTCGTCGTTCAGTTCGGGCAGGGTTTCGACCTGAATCTTGTGCAGGGTGGCCTCAAAATGAGCCGATTTGCCTGCCGTGTCCGGGTTATAGTGATCCTCGGGATAGGTCAGGTCAAATTCGCGGGTTTCGTCCACCTTCATCCCGACAATCTGTTCGGCAAAGCCGGGGATGGGGTAGGGCGAGTCGGCGTTGAGCACCATTTCGCGCTCGGTGTTGCCCAACACGACCTTGTCTTCGACCTTGCCGGTGATGTCGATCACGATCTGGTCGCCCAATTCGGCGCCGCGGCCGGCCTCTTGCCATTCGCCGTGCTGGCGGCGCAGGCGATCCAGTTCTTCTTCCAGGTCTTGATCGCTGACGGATGGCTCTTCCCAGTCGATGCGAATGTCGCGATAGCCGCCCAGGTTGACCGCTGGCGCGACCGGCACCGTGAGGTGCAGGGTAAAGGGATCCCAGGTTACCTCTTCCAGGCTGGCCTGATCGACTGGTTCCAGGCCGCTTTCTTTCAGCCCGGCCTCGAAAACTTGGTCCCCGAATTGCTCAATGACTTGAACCCTGATCGCTTCGAGGCCGAATCGCTGCATCACGACGTGATAGGGCGCTTTGCCCGGACGAAATCCGGGCACGCGATAATCTTTGGCCATCGTGCGTGCCGCATCGTGCAGATAATTGTGCGTTTCTTTATCATCAACTTGAATATCGAGTTTGACGATACAATTTTCCAGGCGCTCGGTTGTAACTTTCAATGTCAGTTCCTTTCCTGCTAAAATATCAGCGCGACATTATAGCACAACTTGGATAAAATGCGAAATTGAAGGGGTATTTGACTTTAGCGGCATGTTGTGTGAAAATAGGGCTGACGGGCTTGATTTTGCAGCGAGTCGTTGCCAATACCATCTGGGAGAGGGGAGCCATGACCAAGATTAAAATCGGCGGTATCATGCAAACCACCAACCTGGCCAAAGTGGGGGTGATGTCGATCCCGGATCGTCCGGGCACGGCGGGCAAGATTCTGGCTGTGTTGGGCGACAAGGGGATCAATGTCCAGTTTATCGTGCAGTGCATCGATATTGTGAACAACGATCACGTGGTTTTTTGCATCTCACAAGAAGAGATGGGCCTGGCCAAAGCGGCGCTGGAGCAGATTCGACAGGAGCTGGGCGCCGAGCAGGTGATCACGCAGCCCAACGTGGCTATTATCTCCATTTTTGGCCCGGACTTTCGCGAGCGGCCCGGCGTGGCCGGGGCGATGTTTTCGTCGCTGGGCCAGCGGGGGATCAACATTTTGGCCATCAGCACGTCGATCTCGACGCTGTCGTGTGTGATCGACGCGGCGCACCTCGATCTGGCCATGGCCGCGATGCGTGACACATTTGATTTGCCTTGACAAAGGCTTGAACAACCAAGGAGGATATGATGAATCTCGCCGAATCCATTCGCAATGTCCCCGATTTTCCCATTGCGGGCATTCAATTCAAAGATGTGACGACCCTGCTTCAGGACCCGGAAGCTTTTGCTGCGTCGGTCGAGGCGTTTCTGGAACGTTATGCCGATGAAGAGATCGATGTGGTGGTCGGCATCGAATCGCGGGGATTTATTTGGGGCGGTGTGCTGGCCTACGAGATGGGCGCGGCGTTTGTGCCCGTGCGCAAGCCGGGCAAGCTGCCTGCCGAAACGATCAAGGCCGAGTACACGTTGGAATACGGCACCAACGCGCTCGAAATGCACCGCGATGCCATCCAGCCGGGGCAAAATGTGCTCGTGTTTGACGATCTGCTGGCCACCGGCGGCACGGCCAAAGCGACCTGCGAGCTGGTTGAGCAGTTGGGCGGCGAGGTGATCGGCGTGGCCTTTTTGATCGAATTGACCTTTCTCAACGGCCGCGAGCAGTTGGATGACTATGAGGTGTTTTCGCTGATCGAGATGGATGC
>RQOI01000192.1 GCA_003854995.1 Candidatus Zhuqueibacterota bacterium | reverse complement strand
TCCAACGTGACCGTATAGGTCGCGCCGACTTGCAGCGGCTGCGGCAGTTCGAGATAGATCCAGTGAGTGAGCAGCGCCGCCGGATTGGCGGCGTCGTAAATGTTGTGAAACTCGGCGCCTTTGGCCTTGCGCCCGACCGCGACCGGGTGCTGCGGCGCACCATAGGCGCCGTCATCCGCACTGGTGATCTGATAACTGGCCGGGTTCATGGCGGCGTTCAGATTCAGTTTGCTGTAGTAAACCTTGTTGCCGTTGTAGCGCGTCTGCCCGATGCTGAAATAATCGATATGACCCTCATCAAAAGTGAGACACAAAATCCTGTCCGTCAGCGGCTCGATACGCACCAGGTCGGCGGGAAACAGACGGCCTGCGAATAGTGTCAATAGTGCAAATATTAGAATGAAACGCCCCATTGCTTCTCCTTTTTTTGTTTTACGGTGGATCTATTTTAAAAAATTTACGCCTTTTCAAAGCGCACGGCCGTCTGATGCTACAAAACTTTAGACTTTCGACTGTGTTTTCCGGTCCGTTATGCCGGAAGACCACCGAAACATCGTCTAAATGACCTGTATTTCTGTGGCTTTTATTTTAGCGCATCAGGGCAATTTTTCGCATGGCGACAAAATGACCGCTGCGCATGGTCAGAAAATAGAGGCCGCTGCTGACTTGATCGCCGGCATCGTTGAGGCCGTCCCAGGTGAGGGTATAGTGCCCGGCGTCGCGAGGTTCATCGAGCAACAGCCGCACGCACCGACCGAGCACATTGTAAATGCTTATTGTGACCTCGGCGCTTTTGGGCACATCAAAACGGACGTGCGTGTCGGGATTGAACGGATTCGGTGAGTTGGGATAGAGCTTGAAATCGATCGGCGCTGCATTCTTGTCGCCCAAAGGCCGTGCGACATTGTCGACCGACGGAGTCCATCGATACACCAGCGTCTTGGCGCGGGCGTCTTCTTCAACAAAAACCACATACTCGCCGTTGGAGCGCTGCATGGCCGTGACGGCAAAGGCCATATCAACCCATCCGGAGATGCCGCCGACCTCTTTTGTCGGACGCAGATTGCCGACGAACTGCCCGTTCAAGGCGCTGAACACTTTCACCGGCGGTCTATTGCCGGATTCACCGTCGTTATGCACATAGGCGACAAAAAAATAATCGCCGGTCACAGCCAGGCTTTTCGGCAAAATCATATCAGGAGCGCCGCCGCCTTCCCAGGTATCAAACGGCACTTTGGTACGAAAAATCTGTGTCGGCGCACTGGTCCAGTTTTCATAGCGAATCACTTCGGTGCCGATGAGCCCCCAGGAGCCCCCCGGATCACGATTGTCTTTGGTAAATCCGCTGATGAACATGACGTCACTCTCCGGCAGATACACAAGCCGTTCGACCGACACAAATTCATCAGGGACTGGAAAACTCGTCGTTGAGCCGTATGCCGGTTCACCGTTTGGCGAAAAACCGCTAAGCGGTTCCTGTACTATTTTCCTGCCGTCGCCGTACCAGACGTTGCCCGCCGCATCCGGCCACAGCGCCCAGCCCTTGCCTTTTGTCATGCCGCTCGGGACGGCAATCTCGCCATCGGTTTCGGGATCAAAATAGTACACGTTAAAGGGGCCGGCGGTTTGGCTGGACATGAACAGCAGCCGGCGGCCTTCAACAGTGCGGATAAAAGCGCTATGCGTCGTCTGTGTTGTGATGCGCGGATCATTCGGGTACTTGTGTTCATCGCGGGTGATGGCGACCAGCTCCCATTCGATGCCGTTTTCGCCGTAAGTGACCTCGTAAATTTCATCAACCGCATACACCTTAGCGCCGTCGGTGGTTACATCGGCATCCGCGTTATCCAGAAACGGCAGCGACAACATCTCCCACACCAGTTCGCCGTTCGGCATGAACTTGCGGATGATGCTTTCGCGCCTGCTCATGGCGACATAAATGTTGCCGTCGGCATCCGTATCAGCGCCTTTGAGGGAAAAGAATTTTAGCGGCTGATCTTTGACCACTCCCGGCGTACCGGCGCTGATGCCGCCTTCAAGCCCGAATGTTTGCACCAGAGTCGGTGCGCCGTTGATATCATAAAACAGCACCTGCCGGCGGTAACCGTTATCGGTGACGACCAGCCGCCCCTGATTGTCAATAGCGACTGATGCCGGATCTTCCAGATCAATGATTTCCGCCGCGAGTGGCGAACCGTCCGCAGCATAGTGTTTCACTGTTTTACCGACCAGCAGCCAAAGCGTGCTGTCCGGCGCCACTGTCACATCACGCACACCGGCAACGCGGAAAGAGGCGAGCTCGCTCAAATCGCCACTTTTTAACACCAGCACATCGCCGTTTTCCAGCGCCAGGACGATCTTGCCGAGCGCCGCCGTCATACCATTGGCCTTGCCGATGTGTATTTTATCCTTGTACCGGTTGGTGTGAATATTTTCCGGATCCCAAGTGAAGCGAAGCAGATCGCCGTCACAGTTGGTGATATAGACGAAAGCCGAGTCCATGGCCACGGCAGCGCTGGCGGTTCCCCAACCCCAGCAGTTGTGGCCGCCGGCGCCGTTATATTGCTTGAACAAATTTTTATTGACATCGCCGTCTTTGTACAGGCCAGAGCAGCGGCCATTTTCATCCCAATCACTGGCCGTGAGAACGACGCCGTTTTCAAAGACTTTGATTTCATCAATAAAATTCTGCACCCACTGAGTTGCGCCGGAAAAGGTGTTGCCGATCCAGTCGGTGCGTTTGTTCAATGTTTGCGCCGAAAGTGCAACGTGCACTAGAATGATCAAAAGTGTTAACAGGTGTTTCATTCGTTTATCCTTTTACCGGATGTTCCGCCGGCGGACTTAATTCAGCTCGCGAATTTCAATGTCTTTGAACCAGATTATATTTTCCGAATTTTTATGCAGTTGCAGCGCAATATATCCGTACATTCCCACGTTATGTTTTTTATGCGCTTTATCATCCAAAATTCCTGCACCATCATAATCCGATACAACCACATTGTTTACAATAGTTTTAATGTGCGTGCCCTGACAAATAATGGTCATCTCGTTCCATCCCGACTCCTCGTCTTCCCAGTAAAAAATGACTCGTTTGGGCGCCCAAGTTTCCTTGTCGATTTTCCAATCGGGTAGCGAAGGATTGATCCAACGCTTTGTCTCGCGGGTTTCGTCGTATATTAAACCATTACGCCAGGGATTAGTGGGCTCGATGTCCACCTGCGGCCCGTCGAGCCACCCGGCATCTCCGCCTTCATCCACTATCGCATTTTCATCGTATCTGCTGCGAATCTGAATGCCGGAGTTTCCACGGTTTTGGCGCGAAACCTTAAATTTTAAGCGCAATGCAAAATCGCCAAATTCCTTTTCGCTTTGCAGCCATACATAACCGTGATTATTGCTTCCCAGTGAATTGCAGTAAATTGCTCCCTTATCAACCGACCAAAATGTTTGTCCTTTGTCTTTCTCCTGGCATTTTATCTGCCAGCCGTCGAGATTTTCGCCGTTAAAAAGTTTTTCCCAGGTATTGGTGCGGGGATCGAAAACATTGACCGGGTTGGCACCCCGGCCCCCCAGCAGGTAAAATTTGCCCTTGTATTCCACAAAAGCATTTTCGTGCCGTCCGGTCACCTCGCCTTTGGCATCGATGAGCGTCCAGCGGTAATCCGATAGTGGAGTGGTTTGGGCTGTTACCGTCAAACCTGAAAACAGAACGACGCACCATGTACAAAGCCGCTTATGCTGCATTATTCACCTCTTTGCGTTGGTTCAAGGTGTTCGGCCGGTCTCTCTAGGGCGGGTGATGTTGCAGAGCAGAAAACCAGTCAAATTCTATCAGAATGGGAAATCTTCTTCCATCTTGATCTCTACTTTTTCTTCGTCTTGAGGTTTTTCAGCAATTTGTTGAACAGCGTGACCATTGACGTAAATGGCTTTGTAAGGCGTTACCAGAGGACAAGGATACTCGCACGCACCACAGCCGATGCAAATATCCGGATTAACCTCGGGAATCAACAAGCCGTTCTTATAGGGCACCATTTTGACCGCTTTGGTGGGACAATGCTCCGAGCACGCCCCGCAGTCGGTTTCATCGGTGTAAACCACACAGTTTTCTTTTACAAAGACAACTCTGCCCATCTGAGTGACATGCTTTTGTTCGCGGGTCAGGGGCAGAATGGCGCTGGTCGGGCACACCTCACCGCATCGAGTGCAGTCGAAATTACAGAAACTGGTTTTATAGTCCATCCGGGGCTGCATAAAACCGGCAAGGCCGTATTCGGCCAAGGCGGGTTGCAATACATGCGTGGGACAGGCGGAAACACAGAGCGAACAACCGGTACATATTTCATTGAAACGGGCGATACTGACAGAACCCGGCGGCGCCACCGGGTGGTCCTTCACGTTGCGGATTAGCTTTTTGGTGCTCGCCGGCGCTTTTTGGTTATTCAAGGCCATGAGCCGGTTGCCTGTGAGCATTGTCAGGGCAGCAACCAAAAAATGCCTGCGGCTCGTCGTATTGATTTTATCGATCTCTTCATTCACCACGGACTGTGCCCCTCGGACGGTGCGAGAGAACGACAGGGCGTCGTCAGGGCAACTGACAAGGCAATTGAAACACACCACACATCGGGAATGATCAATCGTGAAATTTTTCAAGTCGATACATTCACTTTTGCAGTTGGCCGAACATTTACCGCACCTGGTGCATAATTCCCGATTGAACCTGACTTTGAAGAGCGCATACTTTGACACAACGCCAAGAAAAGTACCGACCGGGCAGATGGTGTTACAGAACAACCGTCCGCGTTTCCAGGAAAAATAACCGATGCCTCCGCTTACCACAAGGGTGATGAGAACGGGCGCCAGCGAAGGAATGGGGGAATTTTGATGATGGAGCGAATAAACGTCTATTTTCGTCAGAACTGCAGCCGCCAGATTATTGGCCAAGATGACAGCCGGTTTCAAAATATAGGTAAAAAACCGGCCTGCGAGACTGTGGGGATCGAGCCACGTCACGATCCATCCTGCTCCGGCGATCGTGGCGACGGCCATGATGGATAAAAAGGTGATTCGCAGGGCTGTTTGCGCTTTTTTAAATTTGAAAAACCGTTTTTTCTGTGATTTCCATCGTGCTATTCGGTTCACCACATCCTGCAAAATACCGAGCGGGCATATAACTGAGCAATATAAACGTCCGGTTACAAACGTCACCAGCACAATAATGAAAAATCCCCCGGCGGCTAACAGCGACAGGAAGCGGATAAAGCTCAGCAGGGATGGCACAAATTGAAAGAATAAAAACGAGTCAATGACTTGTACAGGAATCCATTCGTATGGATCCGCAAAAATGGCCGTCAACACAATCAGGACAAAAAGGGCGAAAGAAAAGCGCGCCCATTTCAAGCTTTTATGCCGGGTCATATCGCCAAGCATCATTAACTCATTTTGATTCGGCTGATGGACACGTTTTCGAGATTCATGGTCCCCAGGCCCATGTCGTTGGCAATTTTAATGTGATTGATCTCTTGCGGTTCTTTGCCGAACATCAAGGTGGCGGCGCTATCAACGGCAACGATATCGCGCCCGGCGATGAGCGCTTTCAGGTCGACCACATCAGATTCAGATACCCCGCGGGGGCCGTTACGCGCGAGCATTCGGTAACCATCAACGATGTTCAAGTCCGGAGCACGAAACGTCAAAAAATCGGCAATACACTGGCTCAAGTCGTTTCGATGATAGTAGCGCCGATCCCACACAACGCCCATCAGGTTTTTCATGCTCAGGGTGACAATTGTCGAGCTATGGTGTTTCAAGATCGGGACATTGATGAAAACATCCGCATCGAGCAGCGCTTGATGGACTTTGGCTGTTTTGAGGCTTTTCCCGCCGGGAATAGTGACTTCCCTGTAAAACGATTCATTGTTCCCCGGAATGACTTTGGCCCCGGCCTTGCGGGCAAATTCTTCAATCTGGCTGTTTTTGTAGCAACCTTCCCAGGCATCGCAGGTATGATCGAAAACAGCAACCTCCCCGGCGCCGGCCTGCAAACAACTTTTGATAATGTGCGCCACCAAACCAGGGTTGGTATCAGCCGCTCTGGCCGGCGGTGCATCCCAGCCAATATTGGGTTTCACCACGACCTTTTGCCCTTTTTTGACGAACGCCTCAATGCCGCCGAGCTCGGAAATCGCACGTTCAAACATCGCCTCGGCCTCTCCGCCACGGACAGCAACCAAGTCATATTTTTCTTTGCCAGGCGGGGTGACAGCCGTGAGGTGGCGGGAACAAGGGATGAGGCTTGCGGCCAAACCCATGCACGATCCTTTTATAAATTCTCTTCTCTTCATAATCTCTCCTGATCAATAGTACTTTATTTTCATCCTTGTCACGACACAGCCGATGAATTTAACGTTTGCTGTCATTTGGCATCATTCCATTTGTTTTATAATGAGTGAAAGATACCTGTTTCTTGTCGTCTCATCGGCGCCCATTATCCCGTAAATGTGCTGCTGTGCAGGATAAAGTGCAACGGGCCCGTTATAAGGGTCTTCAATCATGTAAACATCCTGATCTCTTTTCTCTTGCGGAAATTTGAGAAAATCAAGGTACTTTTTCAGGATGTCCTGGTTTTCCTGTTCAGTTCCCGGGCTGATAATAAAAATCTTAAAAGAGCCCTCTGCCGTCTTGTAGTCGGCGACGAATGCCGAGTGCATAAAGTCGTAACCCAAAAAATTATTGGAAATAAATTTCTCAGAAAAGGGGACTTTATCTTTCTCGGGAAACAACGACAGCTCACGGGGCAACTGACTCTCCTGGTGGAGCTGTTGATCGATCAAAATGGCGAGTTTTTCAAGAACTTGCTGCATGTCATCATTATGGGTAGAGATTTGCACATAATAGGGTCCGTCGATAAAATAAGAGACATGAGTGCCATTAAATCCCTGGGCGCCAATAGTATTAAATTCATAATCAGCGTTTCTCTCCTGAGAATAGATGCCAAAACTATTCTTAATATTACTGTGCTCATAGATATAAACCCGTATCTGATGATCTTGTCCATCAAGATATTCAGCCGTATAAAGGCGTTGGAAATCATAAGCCAGATAAGAATCCGCGGCGCCGTTGATGATATCCCAGAGATTGTCGGCCGTATAGACTTGATCTCCCACTTTGAGTTCCCACCCATCCAATATGGGGAACATTTCGTTTGCGTCATCAACGACAGGAGCTGAAAATAATAAAAACAAACCAAGTGCTACAGTCATCATGTGTGTCGTCCCTTTTTTTTCAAGTATCGCCGAATCGATCAGGCCAGAAAACGGTTCGGCACTTTTGAGATTTGCAGAATGTCAGCCATTTTAGCAAGGACGTTAAAACCCTTTGTGCACTCGACCGTACAGACCGGGCAATTTGTGCAAGGATTTTCCGCGATGCAGAGCTCGACAATTTCCTGCCTGGCTTTTTTCGTTTCTCCATATCCATAGGCATACATGTAGGCACGCATAATCCCAAAACTAACGACCGGTAAATTCATGCCGGTTTTTCCGAGTTGTCTGGTTACTATTTTGACCTTTTTTTCTTCCTCGTCGGAGAAAGTTGGTAACTCTGAACCTATGGCATTTTTTACAAGGACGGAACCGGTTATTCCCAGTACGGAATTCATCAAGAATTTTCTTCTGTTAAACGTTTTGTTTTATTGATTATGAATTATATTGAGATGATCCAAAAGCACAAATCCTTCAGGCGAGATGCCGATTGTATTTTCACCTTTTTCAAGGTTTACGGTGACACGTTCCCAAACCCAGGCGCCCGCATTTCCCGTGTTCCAGAATTCGATTTTACAGGTCTTTTTCCCGTTGATTTCTACCGGAGATAGAAAAACCTGTTCTCGCTTAAGCGTATACCTGAATTCAAGAATATAGTTCCCCGATTCAGGGACGTTACAAGTCCATTTCACCTGATGTTTGGCATCACCCACCCTGGTTTCCAGGTACCCCTTTCCGGTGAAACCTGCCACGTCGGACTTAACCGAAATCTTATAATCCGCATCTTCCGCTTCCAGAATGGTTCCTCCTGCGGTAGGTTGCATTGATGGCAGATGAACCTGACCTCCATTGGCGATA
>RQOI01000191.1 GCA_003854995.1 Candidatus Zhuqueibacterota bacterium | reverse complement strand
TCAATCATCTCAAATACAGGAAGCCACATCTTCAGCTTGCCTTGGGTGAAGTGATGCTCCTGTTTGTCGAGAAATGTGCGCAAGAATTTCACTAGCCTTCCTTCTGAATTAAGGTTAAGGTCTTCCTCAAATTCTCACCGTGATCAATTTTCGAGGGGCAGACATAGGTGCAGAGGGCGAGGTCCTCCTCATCCAGCTCCAGGCAACCGAGCTTTTCAGCGTCTTCAACATCCTGAATGGCCAGCGCCCGCAGCAATGGGGTGGGCAGCACATCGAGGGGCATGACAGCTTCATAGCTGCCGATCGGAATGATGGCCCTCTGACTGCCATTTGTATTTGTGGTCAAGTTGAGCTTTTTTCCGGGGATCAATTTGGAACCGACGACGTTCTTTACAGAATAGAGATCGAAACGCGGCGTCATCCAGCCGAACATTTTGCGTTCACCGCCCTCCGGCAAGACGGAGACCTGTTGATGATAGCGGCCGAGAAATGCCATGGCGTCGACGGCGTGAAAACCGGCGATGACAGATCCGGAGACGATCCGATGAACGCCCTCCTTCAGCTCTCCCCTCGTGAGATCGCTCAGCGAAGCGCCGAGCCGAGTTCGCACGAGTCGCGGTTCGCGGACAGACGGTCCGGCGAGAGCGACGATTCTCCCCACATCCAGTCGTCCCGTCCTGAACAGGGCGCCGACGGCCACGACATCCTGGGCATTGATAGTCCAGACCATCTTTTTGCGACTCACCGGATCGAGAAAATGGATGTGGGTTCCAGGCAAGCCAGCAGGATGCGGGCCTTTGAATTCTTCGACAGTGACCCGACCGCCCTGGTCGGCGATCTGGAATCCCGGCGAGGTGCACAGATAGAGCTTGCCCTCCGTCAATTTCGAGAGCAGCAGCAAGCCTGCCTCAAAGTCTGTCCCTCTCCCTTCGAGGATCTTTTCCATCGACGGGGCGAGCGGGTTGGTATCGATCGCAGTGATGAAAATAGAGTGCGGTGCTGCGGCGGGATCGGCGACGTGGCTGAAAGGACGTGCGCGCAAGGCTGTCCAGAGGCCGGATTCGAGGAGCTGTTCTTTCACCTTTGCCGCATCGAGGCCAGCCAGGGCATCGGCATCGTAGCTGGCAAATCGCACCTCTTCGTCGCCGGAAAGTTGAATGACAACGGAGAGGAACGCGCGTTTTTCTCCTCGGAGGATGGCGACCACTTTGCCGGCGCCAGGCGCCGTGAATTGAATAGCAGGCGTCTTTTTGTCAAAAAACAATACCTGCCCGAGCTTGACGACATCGCCGACAGCCACCTGCATCGATGGTTTCATGTCAATGTAATCTGGCCCAAGAAGCGCCACCTGAGACACTGACTTGCCATCGTAAACGACCTGTTCCGGCTCACCGGCTATTGGAATAGTCAAGCCCCTTTTTATCTTTGTCAGCCCCATATTCTCCTTCGCTGCTTCTTCATGAATTCAAGTCAGGGATTTACTGCAATAAAACCAGGATCAGCGCACGGCAATAAAAGCACTTTCCGGCAAAATACAGCCGAAAATTTAGCGAAATTTTTTCGAATTCTCAAATCTTTTTTACGCTGTTTGTTCAGGTGACAATGAGATGGACATCTCCCTGCGCACGGGCAGATCACGGGCGAATACAAAAAAGCCCTGAATTCATCAGGGCTTGCGATCTGTTCTAGCGCATGGCATTCCAGGCGTGCAGATTTTTGATCCTTTCGGCGTCAGCCATCAAACTGATGGCATGTTCGACCTCTGAATCCCCTTTTATGCGAATCACATAGTAATGCTCGCTGTCCCACAAGTGGCGGGCGACTTCGGCCTTCATCTCCAGATGAATATAGTCGGCGTCCTTTTCATACGCTTCCTGACTGAACTCGATCTCCTGTTTGGCAATGATTTCTCGCAAATTCTCGACCATGCGACTGTCGACGACAAAATCTCTCTTAAAGGCCTCAAAATCCAGATAGTCGTCGCGATGTTCGCCCCCCCAGGTGGAACCGAATTCGAAAAACACTCTCTTCATCCTCAACAGATAGGTGAATCGGGTGATTTTTTCAGATGCCAGAATAGAGTCGGGCGTGATGCCACCGCCGCCGAAAACGGTCCGACCTGCAAGAGTGAGATACTGTTGCGTCGTATCCGGTTTATGAACGAATGCGGTATCATCATATGCCTCGCTATAATAGTCCAGCAGATTTTCATCCTCATACGGACGCTGAATGAGACGTCCGCTCGGCGTATAGTATCGCGACACGGTGAGGCGAAGAGCGCCGCCATCCCGCAGCGGAATCTGTTGCTGTACCAATCCTTTGCCAAAGCTGGTCTGCCCCAACACCAGGCCCCGGTCGAGGTCCTGAATGGCGCCCGAGACAATTTCAGATGCGCTGGCAGAACCATGATTGATGAGCACGACCATTGGGTACAGCGGGTGGGTGTTTCGATCCGTGGAAAAAAATTCTTCCGACACGTTGTCGAGTCTTCCCTTTGTATAGACGATTTTATAGCCGCCCGGGATGAACTTGTCCGCCACCGCAAAAGCCTGATCCAAATAGCCGCCCGAGTTGCCGCGCAAGTCAAAGATCAACTGTTGCATGCCCTGACCCTGCAGTTTATTGAGGGCCTCTTCCACTTCTTGCGAGGTCGTGCGGGCGAAACGACCGAGATAGATATAACCGGTGTTGCCATCATCCAGCATAAAAGAGGCCATGACGCTGTAGATCGGAATTTTATCGCGGGTGATCGTCACATCGAACTGCTCGGACTGTCCGGGACGATTGATCGTCACAGTGACCTGGGTGCCCTTTTTGCCGCGCAGCTTTTTCTGGACTTGTTCCTCCTTGATATCATAGGCGGATTCACCTTCGATCCTGATGATCTGATCGCCCGGCAATAGTCCCACCGCTTCTGACGGACCGCCGACGATCGGCGACACGACGGTCAATATCTTGTTCAGGACGACGAACTCGATTCCGATCCCCTCAAATTCACCCTGAAACTCTTCCGTCATGCGCTGCAAACTTGCAGGCGGGATATAGGCAGAGTGCGGATCAAGTTCACTGAGCATGCCGTTGATGGCGCCGGTGATGATTTTTTCCCGATCCGGCGTCTCAACATAGTAGCGATTAATAAAGCTGAAAACCTCATTAAAACGTTCCAGCTGTTCCCGCAAGCTGTCTGAGGAATAGGCATCTCTGCTCTCAAATTTATTGAATACGACAGCAATCAGAATGATCGTCGTCAGGAGCAAGACAAACTTTATTGATTTCGATTTATTCATACACTCCTCAGCGGAATATTTAATTTCATTCTATCGATCAAAACGTCGTTGTGAGAGAGAACCGGTGCGAGTCACCCAGATCGCGACCAAACGGCAGATACGCATAGTCAATGTCGAGCCAATTCATATGCAAGCCGAATCCAGCGCTGACTCCTCTATCGGTAAAGCCTGTTTGATAGCCGGTGCGGAGAGCGAGGGCGTCGATTGGCGCCAATTCGATGCCGACATTGACATGCGATGATTCATCAAAAACCTGCGCATAATCAGCGGCCAGCAGCACTCTGTCTTTGAGCCAGGACAGCGGCACCTGATAGGCGGCGCCGAGGCGCAACGTTTGTGGCAGCCGTATCTTTTCGTGCAGCATCTCTGTGGTGAAACCGAGATTTTGCAGGGCGGCGGCGACATAGAGCCCGTTCATGGGCGTCAAAAATCGGGCGCCAAGATCGATCATATAGCCATTGGCGTCTTCTATATAGATCTTTTCGTTGAAAAACTTGAGATTAATACCGAGAGACAGCGAGTTGCTCAGTTGCCGGGCATAGTTCATCGACAATGAAAAGTCGTACGCGGAAAACGTCCCGCTCGGCTCTTCTGAGGCAATGGTTCGGCGTTCAAATCCATCGATACTATTTAAAAGAATGCCGATGCCGAACGAACCGATTTCCGTCGGCATGGTCAATGCCGCAACATTGTGATGCATGCCTTGAATCCAAGAGTTGTGGCTGAAATGGGCCTGGCGTTTCTGCATCCATGCAGAGCCGGCGGGATTCCAATACAGTCCGGACGCGTCATCTGCGGTCGCCGTGAACGCCTCGCCCATCGCCGCCGCTCGCGCCCCCACGCCCACTCTGAGCACGGCCAGACCTGTCTCACCCGCTGCAAAAAGGGTTGTCGTCAGCAAGAAAATGAATAGAGAGAGAATTAATTTCATCTTTTTTCCAAGTTGTTCATTTCTACGCAGATTCTGCGTCAAGATCATATCGTCTGCGCGGTCTCTGGCAACATGCCATAATCCGAAACAAGCCATTCGTCTTTAAAAGCCCATTGTCCACGATACAATGTGATCCGGGGACAATGCCGCCAGCCCCGGCATAAATGCATAGTTAAAAATCGAGCTCTTGCCGAAAAGTTTGGCGTACACGGCCAGACCAAATGTCGGGCGGTCAGAATCGAGACCAACGCGCAGAGCGCCAATCTCTTTGTGTTCGAGCTCGGCGCCGAGGTGGAGCCGCGGATTTTGCATTGTGCTGCTCTCCAGATCGGCAACGAGCAGGAGCCACTGCTGCGGAATCCGGTAGGCGGCGCCGGCGCGGACGACCCGGGGAAATTTATAGACTGTGCTGGTGCCGCGTTCATAGACCTTGTCGGTGTTCCAGCTGTATTTTGACATATTGTCCCTGAGCACAAGCCCGAGCATCAGGCCGGGCAATGGATTTGAAAAGGCGCCAATATCAATGCCAAATCCGGACGAAGTGAGGGCGCTGTTTTCCTCCGCGATATCCGGGATGCGGTGATACAGGACCTTGCCCGACAGGCCGATGCTGAGATAGGGTGATGGCTTGAGCGCAAACGACATGAAAAAGGCGTTTTCCGAATTGGACAAAGTGCCAGTGCGATTGCCGCTTTGATCACGGCCATCGATTTGATCGACGCCGGCATTGATCCAACCGACAGAGATACCGGCCTCGAGCGGCTTGGCGGCACCGTGGGATTTCGGACGAATCGGCATGGCAAAACCGATATAGTTTAAATTTCGATCCAGCGGCAAAAAACAGGTGGACAGTATGACCTGGCGACCGTTCAAATTCGGCAGGGTCGCCGGATTATAGATCGCAGCCACAGCGCCCTCCGGGACGGCGGTGAAAGCGTCACCGAGCGCCTGGCTGCGGCCTTCAAAGCCCATCCGCAGGAACGCGCCGGCGTAACCGCCATCGCCGTGGGAGGCAGCGAAAGAGTATCGCGCGCAGAACAGCATCAATAAAAGGAGAATTGCGCTTTTCATATAATCTCCACATAGAAACCAATCACTTGCCTGGCACTTTGAATCAATTCTCATGCTTTTTTTGATGCTGATAAAGCGCCAGGCAAGTGACCTAGTTCACAATCAAGATCTTGCCCCAATGGGTGCCGTCGCCTTCAATGGCGATGCTGTAAAAATAGACGCCGTTGGCCACCTCGTCACCGTAATCGTTTTTGCCATTCCACACTTCATTCAAATCGGCCGGACCCGGGCGGAATTTATTCTCGCACAGGGTGGCCACCAGATCCATGGCAAAATCATAGACTTTGACGGTCACATAAGTGTCATTCCGGGTGTTGTACTGCAAGCGCACGTGTCCGTCGCCACCGAGCTCATTATGCCGCTTGGGCGAAAACGGATTGGGATAGGCGTATGTTCGCGGCTCACCCTGTCCCGCTGTTGATTTGAATGCCCGAAAGACATCCCATGTGTAGCCGTTGTCAGATGTGCGCGCCAGCCCGTCGGCTGTGCCGGCCCATACAGTGTTCATTTCAGCATAGACGGAATAGTGCTCGACCGTGTAAATATTTTCGCCGCTCTTTTTATCCGCGATGGCCGGGAACTTGTACCACGTGTCGCCATAATCGGGTGACTTGTACAGACCCTCGAGCGTCGCGACATAGACTGTCGGGCCGTCCGTCGCAATGTTTTGCGCTCGAATGCCGAGCAGATGCGTCGTCCACGTGAGGCCGCCATTTTCAGTTTTGGAGACGCCGTACTCTTCCTGCAGATCTTCCGCCTTCCAGGTCGCCGCCCAGATGATATCTCTGGCGTCTGCACGCTGGTTCGCCAAAGCCACGACAAAGTTGCCGGAAATTGGATTCTGCTGATTGGTGTGATTGAAATTGATCCAGCTTTCGCCGTTGTCTGCGGACTTGTTGATGCCGCCGGCTGTGCCGACCCATAGAATTCCATCGGCATTCAACGTCGAGAAAGCGCGGTGATTGAGGTGCGAATTGGGCTCAAATACAAAACTGTCCGGCGCTGTCTGCTGCCAGGTCGCGCCGCCATCCGCAGATTTCAACAGTCCGCCGCCAAAACTGGCGGCCCAGACAATGCCATCGACCACGGTTATATCATAGCAGAGGTTTTGAATCGGCGTTGGTCCGGGTTGCGGGTAGTGAGACCAGGTGGCGCCGTTGTCGCGCGAGTGGCTAAAGCCGGTGCCAAACGGCAGGCTTTCGCCAACGCTGGCGACAAAAGAGTCTTCCGCGGCCGCGATCCAGATGTCGTCGCCCTCGGCCCAGATCGCCGAGATGCTGCCGCGCGCGAGATTCTCGGCCTTGGCATACGACGCAAAGGAAGCAGAAGCATGGTCGTAGCGGCCGAGTCCCTCGCCAGTGCCAATCCAGAGTCCATCATGCCCGGGTTTTAAATCGGTGACGCCATTGCCGATCGGGCCGGCGGCCGGTTCGCCCGAGTTGAATTTGTATGTACCCACGGTCTTTGCATGCGCCTGGCCAGCCAGCAGCAGAAAGGGGGCGATGAGAAGGAATGCTATTTTCATTCAATTGCCCTCCCTCGGATGCAGAGCGATCACTCGAGTGATGCGCTCGCTGGAATTGCCAGCAAAATCGCGCGCATAAAAAGTCAGCTCATAATTGCCGAGAGGCTGCGCCGGGTCAAATATGCCGGTGATCGAATAAATGCCGTCACCCGCTTTCTCGTCGCCGCGCCAACCATTGTCCCAGCCCTGAAAATCATCATTCCATGGCAAGCCGTTATCATAGAGATCAAACGGGCTGTTCAAGGAATAGGTGCCGTCGGGCTTTTTCCATTCGAGCTTGACCTCTTTGACATCCGCCAACGTCTGATCGTCGTCGAGTCGAACGGTGATCAAAAAAGCCACCATTTTGCCCTCTTCCGGCAGCTGCACCGAGTCGGCGTGCACAAAATCGAGCAGCTGCGGGGCAGCATTGCCGATGGTGACCTGCTTTGAAATGATCTCGCTCTGGCCGCCGGATTTGTCATAGGCTTTGAACTGTAAATCATAGGCGCCCTTTTTGCCAATGGCAAAGAGCCTGTTCATCTTGGCGACATAGACGCCATCACTCACATACTCTAACGAGCCCTCAAAATTCAGCGCGTTTTCCTGATAGGCGGCATACTTCACAGTGGCGATATCCTCTGTGCCGTTCGAGTCCGAGACGTGCGCGACAAATTGCAACTCGCCGGCAAAACCGCTGGGGAGGCTGTCCGGCGCCTGCACGGCGAGCAAGACCGGCGGCGAATTTTTCCGCGACGCGACAGTTGCCTCCAGCGGCTCACTGACTTGTCCGCTGACATCGGTGGCGACAAAACGCCACCTGTAAATGGATGCTCCGCCCTCACCCGGCCAGAGGATATTCTGACTGAAATAGCCATCGTACGCCACCTGATCTCCATCGTCCGGATGGATATTGCCGCCGTCATCAAACAGTCCGTACGAGGCGAACGGACTTGTCTCACTCTGGCGAAAAATTTCCAGCCTGACCGAATCGGCAGTTCCATTGGCGAGCAAGACCGAGACGAAAGAGGTTGCTCCGGGATTCACCACTTCCGGCAGAATATGTTTTTGGATCGTCATCAGCCCAGCAACCGTATTCTGTTGCGGCAGCTCGCGCGAGCAGTATCCGAGTAGAGACAACGGGATAATAAGAAGAGCATATCTTTTCACATCAGCTCCCAAAATGAGCAAGCCGGACGATCGTCCGGCCCGGTTGAGACGCACGAACACAATTTAAAACTGTAACGTCAGCTTGGCGCAAATGTTCCTGAGAAAGCGTCACAGAATAACTGCGAACGCCAAAATCAAAACAGGACGGAACTCTAATAGTTCAAACCGACGGCGGTGCGGGCTTTATCAAGATATTCCATGCCGACGAGACGCGTTTTTTTGGCGCCTTCGCGCATGATGTCATGGACGAGATCAGGATTGTGCAACAGCTGGTCGCGTTTTTCCCGATAGGGTTCAAAGAAATTCCAGATCACTTGCACCAGCTCTTTTTTCACCTCGCCATAGCGGAGGCCGGGCTTGAGATAACGCTCTCGCAGTTCTTCCCGTCCCGGACCATCTAAAAACAGCGAATAAATCGCGAACAGATTGCAGCTGTCCGGATCTTTGGGTTCCTCAACAGCCTTGGCATCGGTGACAATTCGCATGACCTTGTTTTTGAGCACCTCTTGCGATGCAAAAATCTCAATCGTGTTATCATACGACTTGGACATCTTTTGACCATCCAGACCGGGAATCACTGCCAGCTCTTCCTGAATATCCGGTTCGGGAATGACAAATATCTCGCCGTAATTGTGATTAAATTTCTGCGCGATATCGCGCGTCATCTCAACATGTGATTTTTGATCTTTGCCAACCGGGACGATTTGCGCGCCATACAGCAGAATGTCCGCCGCCATCAGCACCGGATAAGCGAACAAGCCGTGACTCGGCTCGATCCCCTTGGATATTTTATCTTTATAGGAATGCGAACGCTGCAAAAGACCCATCTCAGTGATGCTCGAAAGT
>RQOI01000190.1 GCA_003854995.1 Candidatus Zhuqueibacterota bacterium | reverse complement strand
TATCCTTGGCGTCTTTGCGCCTTTGCGTGAGTTTGGATCAATCACGCAAAGTGAGATTTGCTTTGTTACGATCTGCCACAGCCTGGCAGTCGGGCATCCCTATCGCGCGCCGCCTCGGCCCCTCACACGAGTTTGCCGATCATTGTCGACTGATCGATCTCTTGCAAAACGACCGGCACGAATTCATTTTTCAGGTTCTTCTCCGACCTGACCTTGACTCGAATGTATGAATCGGTCAGGCCTGTCCAATAGCCGTTCCTTTCTTGTTCAAACAAAACGTCCTGGACCGAGCCAATATTCTCGGCAAAAAACAGCTGTCGTTTGCGAACGCTCAGGTCGCGCAGTTCTGCACTGCGGCGCTCGATCTCTTCTCGCGGCACTTTGTCGGCCAGCTTGCGGCTTTTTGCATGGCCGCGTTCGGAATAACTAAAGACATGAAAATAGGCGAACGGCATATCGCGCAGATTTTCGTATGTCTCCCTGAAATGATCGACTGTCTCGCCGGGAAAACCGACAATGACGTCAGTGCCGAGGCACACTCCAGCGACGCTATCGTGCGTCTCCTCAACCAGCGCTCGACAGGCCGCCACTGTGTAATTCCGTCGCATCGCCGTGAGAATCTCGTCGCTGGCAGATTGAATTGAAATGTGCAGATGGCGGCACAGCTTTTTGTCCGCGCCCATGCGCTCGAACAGCGCCGGCGATAGGGTCGTCCCCTCGACGGACGAAATGCGGACGCGTTGCAGGCCCTTCACTTCTTGCAGCGCATCGACCACATCCGTGAGCGTTTTTCCGGCAAACCGGTAGGTGCCGATATTGACGCCGGTCAGCACCACTTCCCGGTGACCGGCGGCCGCGAGTTCGTGCGCCTCGCGCAGGATATCATCGAACACGCGGCTGCGGGCGCGACCGCGGGCATAGGGGATCTCGCAAAAGGTGCAAAAAAAGTCGCAGCCATCCTGGATTTTCAAATTGGCGCGCGTATGGCGCCGATCGATGCCGGCGACCGGGATGGTAAAGCTGTCGCGCTGCAGGGCTGGCGTGATCAGTTGCGGTTCAGCATCACAGGTCTCCCGCACAATGTCGGCCAGTTCCATCTTGCGCGCATTGCCGACGACCCACTGCACGTTGGC
>RQOI01000189.1 GCA_003854995.1 Candidatus Zhuqueibacterota bacterium | reverse complement strand
TGCTATCGACCGTTGCTGCCAACGTCTGTACAGCGACCTATTCGGCAAAAGCCTGCAGCGCATCTTCAACGGTATCGTGACTATCAAAAATAGTGATCAGCTTGGTGACCATGAACAGGCTTTTCACTTTATCCGTCGCTCTTGCGATCTTGAGATCACCCTGTGCGTTGCGCATGGTGGTCAGAGAACTCATCAATGCGCCCAGGCCGGTGCTGTTCATCCACGAGACTTTGCCAAGATCAATGACGACCTTTTTGACGCCGTTTGCGACCAACTCTTTAACGCGGGAATGAATTTCGGTCGTCTCCGGTCCACCCATCAGCTTTCCCTTGATCTCAAGGATCGAAACGCCCGCTTTCATTTCTTCTTTAATAGCCATTATCATGCCTCCTAAGGATTGAGAAATTAACTCAAGGTATGAGTTTTTTGCATTTTATGCAATAATTTTTCCACGTTCAGCCGCACTGTCGCAGCAAATCGCCGATCTCGCTGTTGTTCGGATCTTTCTGCAGGCCATCGGCGAGCACCTTTTTCGCCCGTTTTGTCCAGCCGCTGTCGATGAAATAGCGGCCGACCTTGACATAGGGTGAGACGCCGTTGCCGTTGAAACTGGCAAAGATTCGTTCGAGCTTGGTTCCCAGCGCTGCTTCTGTCTCTTGGCTATTCTCCAGAAAATAAGACAAAACGATCACATCATCCTGGAAATTCCGCAAAAATCGCGGCAGGAGTGTGACGCCCTTTTCAAACAATTTTGCGATACGCTGCACATAGTCATCGAGGGACACCTTGAGTTCATGATAGTCCTCGTGCTCTTCCGCGCCATAGTACTCCAGCATATATTGCAGCTCGCGCGCGACCATGGCCTTGTGAAACAGCAGACCGACGTTGGTGATGAAATTCATCTCATCGTCGTTCGGCGTATATTTGTCGGCCTGTTCGAAATAATTTCGGCGCGGATCGTGCAGGCGCTTGTAGATGAGATGCAGCTCTTCTTTGGCTTTGAATAGAATGTCGCTGAGATCGCGAAAATTTTCGAACGAGACATCCAGTTTGCCGTTGTAGCGCTGATGGATGTCTGCGTTGAGAGTGATCGCCGCAAAGTAGTTAAAGAGCACATTTTTGACAGCCCACGACTTGTGCGCCTTGACATAGTTGCTTATTTTTTCAGCCACTATCCTCTCGATTGCATGATTAAAATTCGACGGTTTTTGTCACGATGCATCTATAACAGCAACTCTTTCGCATCTTATTTCCAAAGATGCGGCAATAATTTGACAAAGCGATGGCCGGCGCGCCGGTCAATAGACGACGAGCCGGGCGTGCGGATCAAAGTGAATGACGTGCGCGCGCACCAGTCGCATTATTTCAGCGACCGAACTCACGGTTCGCAAATCGATGCTGCTCACCTGCTCGTCATTCTGCGCCAGCCAGCTCATGACGATCGCCACTTTTGCCGCCTGCTGCGGATCCGGCGCCGGATGTTGAAAGACGTCCGCAATATCGGCTCTGAGATCCTCCACATCAGCGGCGCTGCGGTCGATTTGCCGCATCTTCAGTCGCCCGGCGGGATTCAACAACAGCACCTGAACGCCATTCTCATCGACGGCGCGCAACAAAAGAATGCGGTCATGACCGCCGATGTGCGGACGGCGAGGATGGACATCGAACTGGCGATTGATCAACGGCGCATGGGCCTGAATCAGCTCATATTCCAGCAGCAGCGCCTCCAGTTCCGATCCGGTCCGCTTGACGGAAAGGGTGTGCAGCTGCTGCCAGATCGTCTGCAGCTTGTCGTCCGCGACGTCAATGGCGTGAAAATAGCTCCGCAGCCGGCGCCGCAGATTCTTCGCTTTCCCGACATAGATGACATCGCCCTTTTCGTCGCGCATGATATAGACGCCCGGCGAGTCGGTGATGGCCATGACATCCTCGATGGTGAAGGCGAAGCGGCTGAAATCGGGCGCATAGTGCGCCGAGGCGACGAACTGGCGCAACGACGCGGGCGTCATCAGCTGCAGGTCGCGGAGCAGATCGAATACGGCGAGCGTCTGACTCTTATAGTTCTCGAACTCGGCAGCGGGCGAACCGGTCTGATAGGTCCCGAGCAACAGCGCCGACAGTTCATCCGACGACGCGAGCGACCGGCTCGGAAAGAGCTTTCTGGCGATCCTGGCGAGCGAAAATAGGGGGCCATGAGAATCTGCGCCGCCGCCTTGCGACAGCAGCCAGGCGAATTGCGAGCGCTGGTTGCCAAAACCATCAAAGAGGATCGGCAGCGTTCCGATATAGTCGATTATGGCGTTGAGCGTGCGGCTGAGGTGCGCCGGATCAGCGTCAAAATGAAACACGACATCGCGGGCACAGGCGCCATCGCTCAGGGTGGTCATATGGATGCGATCCATCTGATGTCCGGAGGAGCGTTCGGGAAATAATTTTGCCAGTATGAAAGAGGGAGCGGACAAGCGCGACTGCACCACGGTCCAAAAGCCGTCCCTGACCTGCACGAACGGTTGGCGCGACAACAGCGCCGCGATCAGGTCGGTTGTGCGAGGATTGCCGCCCGCCATTCTGAGAAACCGCTCCGCCAGCTCGGCGGCCGCAACCGGCTCGCCTCTCTCCTGCAAAAAGGCCGCGATTTTAGCAGTGATATCGTCCGACATACCCTCTCTCACAAGACCGTTCAGAGCCATCTGACAGAGAGAATATAAAAATAAAGAAGGTAAATGAAAGCCATTTTTTTCAGGCGCGACCGGAAAGAGGGGTGCACCAGCAAGCGACTGAACAAGCAGGCCCCCGCCCCTCAAGACCTGGCTGCAAGCAAAAAAAATTGCAAGAAATCATTTTTTTTCTTTATTATTTCAATAAAATGTGTAGTTTTTATGATAAGGCCGGAACATACCCGTCTACTCGTCATATCTTGGGTACAAACGTGTTCGCACCATCAAGGGGATAGCAGCGATGAGTACAGAATGGCAAGAGTTTCAGCTGGCTGACGTTTTGCAGAGTTGTGCGGACCGTTCTTCACCGGCATTTGAAAGGGCGAGCTTTTATTTCATCCACAAGTACAAGAACTATATCTATAAAATCGTCTGCAAGAGATGCAGTCTCTGGTTTCAGGATCCGCCCGCCGAAATGTCCGAGATCATCAATGACATTGTCAGTGATGTGTTTTTTCTGCTCTTCAGGCGCAACGCGCGCGCCCTCACCCAGTTCAAAGCGACGGACAGTGAGGCGGCGTTCCGGGGTTACCTGGCCACCATCAGCGACCGGATGGCGCAACGAAAACTGCAAAAAAAGGTCGTGCACACATCCCTCAGTGACCATGTGGTGAAAAACTATACCATCTGCCCGGAGGCAAAATGGCAGATATTTGACTATATTGTGCAGGTGTTGCGGCTGCGCGCCGGCAAAAATGGCCGGCACACCGAGAGAAACATCTTGCTGTTCAATCTGTACACGCTGGAGGACTATACGCGCGAGATGCTGATGAGCATGCCGCTTTTTCGCAACATCGGGCACAGAGTGGTGGACAATGTCATCTGTCGAAGCCGCGAGAAACTGACGAAAGAAGATGAATATTATGTGAGAGAATTGCTGCGTTAGCAGTCTCTATTTTATAGTCAGATTTCTCGAGGACAGTGTGCCGAAAAAAATCATAACGCCGGGCCGATCTATCGCCTATTTATCCTATGCCGTGCGTTCGAACTGCGCCTTGGTCGACAAACTGTCGGCGGCGGAGGCGGAGCGATTCGAACAGATGTCTGATCTCTATCACTATCTCAACCAGGACGACGCTGACAGCCCCATCGAGGCGCCGGCCGATCGCTGTGGCGAGATCTGTTTTCTGGACGGCAATGACGCGTTCTTCATCAGGCATCTGCTCATCGCTTCGCCCGGGAGGGCAAACGATGCCCGGTTCATCAGACATTTGAATGATTGCCATGAATGTTTTCAGATCTATAGCCAATTCTTCAAAGACTATGCTTTGGCCTGTGAGGAGATAGAGCGATTGCGCCGAGGATGAACGATGACAGATTTTGACCTCATACAGTCCGTGCTCCGCGGGCGACTGACGGCTCGAGAAGAGGCCGAGGTGGCGAGGCTGAAGCGCGGGCCAAAGTGGCGCTTGCTCTTTGACCTGATCGATGGCTGTTCGCGGCTGGCCAAGCCCAAAAGGGGACGCGTCGCGCCGCTCTCTCAGCAGCGGGCTGAGCTGCTTTTCATTCGCCTGCTCTCCTTGCGCATCCGGCGCAGGGACGCCGCCCTTTTTTTGGCGCATCTCAGCGATCCGTCTTTTTATGCGCTGCTGCGGCCCCTCCTTGCGACTGCTGCGACGCCGGCAGCTGTGGTCGACGAGCCTGGCGTGCGGATTCGTTCCGATGCCGAGATCTATGACGCGCTCATCACCCGGCTTGCCGGTGCGCCCGCCAGGCCGGTCATGCCCCTCCTGGCGGATCGTCTGCGCAAGCCGGCTGTCATCGTTGCCGGCGCGCTCGCCTGCGCCGTCATCTGTCTGCTCGTGCTGCGTCCAGCCGATCCGCTCTATGACAAATATTTTGCCGCCGGTCAGCCAGTGCTCGCGCCGCCGACAGGGGGAGCGGAGAGCGCGCTGCGCTCGTCGGGCGATGGCCGGACAGCGGCTGTCGCTGACGACATCAAGCTGGCCATGGCGAGTTACATGGACGGACGATACAGAGAGGCGCTGGCGCAATTTGCAGAGATCGAAAAGAGCGCTGCAGCGGCGCCCTGGCCTGCGGCGGTGCGCCGCGATTTCTATTTTTACTACGGCCTGTCGCACCTGCATCTCGCCGGCCGTTGGCGACAGCGGCATGTGGACGAAGCCATTCGCTGTCTCTCCCTCAGCAGGAGCGCAGATGTGGCGGGGACAGCCGATTCGATTCATTTCTTTCTCGCATTGGCCTACAGCCTGCGCGGTGATACCGGCAGCGCAGCGCAGGCCGTTCGCGATATCCCGCAACAGAGCATCTACTTTGAGGATGCAAGAAGGATGATTGTAGAAAACTAAAGGAAGAGAGGGATAGCATGTTACACTTGATCGTATGTCTCACCGTGCTCGTCGGCATCCACCTGACGCCGATCAATACCGGGATAAGAGGAAATGAGGAGCAAATTGAGAGGGTGTGCGAGGGTGGGATGGCGGGTGAACTCGCTGAAACAGAGCCGCCTTCAGATGATGGGAAACCGAATCGGCCAAGCTCAAAACCTCCACAAGACTGATGTTGCCTGGATTATTTATCAACGGCACAAGCTAATAGTACTGCTACCCATAGCGAATGTGGAAATTAGCCTATTATCACTTTTTCACTAATTACCTATGCTTAAAAGATTTTTATTGATTTCATTATTTTTATTCTATCAAAATTGCGTGGGATTAAGCAATGATTTTATCCATGGTAATATTTTTGAAATTTTTAATACCAATAATATATTTTATGCAAAAATAGAGTCATGGTCGAAGTTGTCAACCTATGAACAAAGTGACTCTTTAAAAAATTTTATAGCTGCTCATCCAACTTATTTCCCTGCCTACCTAAAACTTGAAGAAAGATCATTAGTTTCAAATAGAATCAACGAATTAATGAAACACTTCAAAAAAGTTGATACTGAAAATCCTCAATATGGTAATGCACAATGGATGCTGGCACGCCATTACAATTTTTTAAGAGATTATAAGAAGGCAAAATACTCCTACGAGCAAGCATTGCTTTTTGCACAGCCGTGCTATGAATTAATATTTGATTATTTATCCTTTTTATGGAGGACTGATCTACTTTCATTAAAATTAATTAATCAATCTATCCAAGGAATGCAAAATGTAAATACAGTAATTGTAAAATCATACGCGCATCTACTTTCAAGCGAATATGAATTAGCATCAAATATTTTTAAATCTTGTTACCCATTCAAGGATTTGAGTGTTTGGCGGCAATATTACATTTCTGTTTATAAATCAGGAGACATTTCTAGAGCACTCGAAATCTCAGAAGAGGCAAATAAAATTGCACAAAAATATGGCGATCAATATTATCAAAACTTATTTCTTCTTTCAAGTCTAAAATGTAGATCTTGGTTATTCGGTTCACATGCTATTCTTCAAGAACTCGAAGTACTAGAAAATAACTTGGAAAGCTTTGACGATTTCAGATTGCTGAATAACTTGCTAAAATTCAAAGCGGATCTGGCTAATTCAGACTTTAATAATAAAATTGCACTATCATTCTATGAACAGGCAGCTGTTGGGTATAAGGTGTTACACGATTTAAATCAAGCAGCTCAATCATATTATAATTTAGCAGAACAATTATATTTGATTGATAACAACACAAGAGCGATTCAGACAATAGCAGAAAGTTTAAGTTTAATAGATCATGATGATAATTTTGAAATCTTAGCGCACATTTGGCACCTCTATGGTAAAATCTATCTCAATTCATCCATGTATGACATGAGTGAGAAATATTTGCAAAAGGCCGCGGATTATGCGAGTAAGACAGGCAATC
>RQOI01000188.1 GCA_003854995.1 Candidatus Zhuqueibacterota bacterium | reverse complement strand
TACGGAAATTCAAGGGTGCAAATTGAGCGACCCCGCCGTTCCCACCTTCGAGCGCAGCTGACAGTCAGTCCGATCAAGTCAATCCGACTGCGCAGTCGATTAGAGTTCTCATTTTTTTCAGCGAATGAATCTGGGCCCAGACATCCGCCGCAGCTCGGCGCCTTTATCAGCCAGGATCTTCGCTGGCGGCCCAATGACATCTGGTCTCTGCAGACCTGCTGTTCCTTCTTTGATGCGCCATCCTATGAAACCCGATTCTATCAGTTCGAAAACGACCTTCCAGGTGTCATGCGACTGAAGATGCTGAGCGGGCGCGGCAAGCGATCCTATTTTTTACTATCGTGCAAATTTTCGCAACAGTTAAAAGTCCATTTTAAATATGAAAACACCTGGTTTGATGATGCAGAATCAATTGGATCGGGGAACGATATTGTCCTCCGGCCTCGCGAAAACTCTTTATCATGTCAGCTGGAGTGGCGTTTTTAACGCCTGCAAACAAAATAGAGTTGAAAATTATCAATGGGTTGAGTATATTGATATTTAATGGATTTTATTTTTATAAGACAAAAAGAATGAATCTATTGTTTAAATTGGCCCAGTCGTTCCAGCTGTTCCGGATCAAGCTGTCCGGCCGATATAAAAAACAGAATCTGCCATTTGATGTCTCGCAGCGACTGCGACAGGCGCGCAGATTGCTCATCTGCCTGCCAGCCGAATCATCAGAGGCTGCCTCGGCATGTCAGCTGGTCCCAAAATTGAAGAGCAACTGGGGGAAGTGCGAGATCACGGTCATGCAAGAGAAAAGAGACGAGTTCCCCTTCGTTGATCTTGCCGACATCAATGTTATGACATATTCGCGGTCAGATCTATCGCGATTCAATATGCCGAAAAAAAGTCTCCTGCAAAAACTGGCGCATGGCTCATTTGATCTGGCCATAGACATGAGCGTTCCCCTTCATTTCACCAATGTCATCATCACCTGGATGTGTGGCGCTGACGTGCGAGTGGGTTTTTATCATCCCGATCGTGAGGCGTTCTACAATTTCATACTGCGCCAGAGAGCTGATGACTCGCTGCAGGGCGCATACGAATCGATCTTGAATTATCTTCTCTCTTTTAAATGAACGACATTGTTTTTATCCCCTAACAGTGTTAAATTTTCTGTTTGATTGACACAAGAACTTGAGAGGGTCCGATTCATGAAGTGGAAAAGAACACATACTTGCGGTGAACTCTCTGCGAATAATATCGATGAAAACGTCGTTCTCATGGGGTGGGTTGCGAGCCGCCGTGATCATGGGGGCATCATATTCATTGATTTGCGCGATCGATGGGGCCTGACGCAGATAAATATTCGTCCGGAATCATCGGTCTACGAAGAGGCAAAAAAGCTCCGCAACGAGTGGGTCGTGGCTTTTAAGGGGATTGTCGAATCGCGGCCAGACGGCATGACCAATGCGAATCTCGCCACGGGTGAGATCGAAGTCATGGCGACCGAACTGGAGGTGTTGAATGCCGCATTGACGCCGCCCTTCAACATTGTCGGCGATAATGTCGCGTCGGAAGATCTGCGATTAAAATACCGCTATCTGGATCTTCGGCGTCAGGAGATGCAACAAAATCTTGTCATGCGGCACAAAGTGGCGCAGCTCGCTCGCAATTATTTTTCCGAAAACGACTTTTTAGAGATCGAAACGCCCTGTCTCATGAAAAGCACACCAGAAGGAGCGCGCGATTTTCTCGTGCCCAGTCGTCTGTCGCGTGGCAAGTTCTATGCATTGCCGCAGTCGCCGCAGACCTACAAGCAACTCCTCATGATCGCCGGATTTGATCGATATTTTCAGATCGTTCGCTGCTTTCGAGATGAAGATTTGCGAGCTGATCGCCAGCCAGAGTTCACGCAGATTGACGTCGAGATGTCCTTCATTCACGAGGAGGATGTATTTGCGATCGTGGAGGGACTGATGGAGCGAATCTTGCGGGAGACGCTGGACATTGAAATCCCACGACCCTTTTCGCGACTCTCCTACGATGAGGCCATGCGCACATATGGCACCGATCGTCCCGATAGACGTTTTGATTTGCCGCTCGTCGATGTGTCAGGTATTGTCAAGTCCAGCGGTTATGGCATATTTGTCCAGGCGGTCGCATCCGGCAAGACAGTCGCGGGCATCTGCGCGCCCGGTTGCGCCAGTTATTCGCGCAAGCAGCAGGATGATTTGGCAGCCTGGGCTCGTCAGCGCGGTGCTGCCGGACTGATCATCGTCAAGGTTGGCGCTGGCACGCTGGAAGGATCGGTCGCAAAGTACTTTGATGAACAGCAGGCGGCTGCGATGATCGCGGCCTTTCAGGCGCGCGAAGGCGATCTGTTATTGCTCTGCGCTGACGAGCGCGATCTGATGCGGCAGGTTTTGGCAGAGCTGCGGGGCGAAATGGCAAAGCGACTCGGTCTCATCGATGACCAAAAGATCAGTCTGACATGGATCGTCGATTTCCCGCTGTTCGAATGGAGTCAGGAACGCAATCGTTATGTCGCGCTGCACCATCCCTTCACCTCACCTGTCGCGGAAGACGTCGAAAAGATGACGACAGATCCTGGGACTGTTCGGGCGCGCGCCTATGATCTTGTTTTAAATGGTCTGGAGATCGCCGGCGGCAGCATAAGAATTTCCCGACAGGACGTCCAGCAGAAAATGTTTCAGGCGCTCAAAATATCGCCGCAGGAGGCTGAACAAAAATTCGGTTTTTTGCTTGAAGCGCTCAGCTATGGCGCACCCCCGCATGGCGGCATTGCCTTTGGCTTTGACCGGTTGATCATGATTCTGGCCGGATGTCAATCGATTCGGGATGTCATTGCATTCCCCAAGACGGCCAGCGCAACATCGCTGATGGATGGAGCGCCATCTGAAGTGGATGCTGAGCAACTGATTGAGCTGGGTCTGCAAATGAAAGAACGCTCTTTGCTGTGAAATGAACCGGACTTGGCCCTTCCGCGTACCAAAAGTCTGTCACCGAATGCGGGATTATTTGACCGATGTGGCAAGTCTATAAGAAACTTGAGGATAAACGGACGCATAACTGTTGTATTAAATCTATTTTCCGCTTGACAATTAGTCGATTTTTTATTAATATGATTTTGATTTTAAAGTAGTAATTTAAATGACCTTAAGCACATCTTAAAACAGCTTAAAATAAAAAAGGACTAGAAAGGAGGTGTAGCCTACATGAGAAAAGCTCTGAGAACTAGTGTCGTCGTCGTCGCTGCAATGCTATTGATCTTGGTGGCATTCGCCGGCTGTACAAAGTACGCCAATGAACAACAACTTCAGGCTCTTGAAGAAACCAAAGCCGCCGCACAGGCTGCGGAAAAAGCGTTGGCGGATTGCAAGAGCGAAACTGCATCACTTGAAGGCCAGTTGGCTGAGAAAAAGCAAGCCTTGGAAGACATGAAGAAAGAGCAGCAAGCTGTCTCCCAGCGTCTTGCCGCTATGTAAAACCAATGAACAGTCATCACCCTGAAAACACTTGGAGGGAACCAAAGTGACAAATAAACCAGTGATCATGATTCTATTAAGCCTTGTTTTGCTTGGTGCTTCCCTCTCCTTCGCTCAGGATAAAATGACGATGGAAGAGTATGAGAAGCAACTGGCCGAGTGGCAACAACGATTAGATGCCGCAGATAAGGGCAAGGTTGATTGTGGTACAGCGAACGAAGCTCTCACGAGCGAAATGGATGCTGTACAAGCTGAAACGGAAAAAGTTTGGGCTGCTATTTTGGAAGAGATCGGCACGGATCAGGCCGGTGTCGATGCATTCCGCAAAGATCTCGAAGCGTTGAATGCACGATGCGATGGGCTTCTGGCGTTGACGCCGGAAGAGCTTTTCAAGAAACGCGATGAAGTTCAGGCGATCGAGACAGAGCTCGCGGCTGCAAAAGGGAATAGAATCGCGGCCTTGACCGCAATGCAGGATTTGATCGCGACCATCGAAGGCAAACTCACGCAAATTAAAAACAAGATGCCAAAGGCTGTCTATGATGAGTATACGGTCGTTGTTGGCGATTATCTCTGGAAAATCTCCGGCAAAGACCAGATTTACGGCGATCCAACCCATTGGATGAGAATCTACTCTTACAATTTAGATCAGATCGACGACCCTGATTTGATTTATCCCGACTGGGTGCTAAAGATTCAGCGCGAAGTTGGTGCTGATGAGTACCTTGTCGCCAAGGGTGACTATCTGCAAAAGATTGCTCAAAATCCGCAAGTTCTTGGCGACCCGAGTTCTTGGACTAAAATCTATGAGAAAAACAAACGCATTGTCGGGGATGATCCCAATTTGATCTTCCCGCATACGGTCCTTGTTATTCCCACAGAATAGTCGGCTTTTTCGATAGGCTTTACACTTGTAACTCTCGGTCTGATTCTTTCGGGCTGAGAGTTTTTTTTATTGGAGATAGCAAAATTTGCGGGTACAGACAGAAATCGTAGAAAAAAGAATTGTTATAAAAGGTATTGATCCGCTTGCATTCTACGGCACTCAGGACGCTAATATAAGATTTCTCACAAGTTTTTTGGATGCAAAAGTGGTTGCACGCGGAGGCGAGGTGTTGCTGCGGGGGAGTGAGGAGCAGGTTGCGCGCGCTGAAAGAGTTGTCAACGAACTCATCTACATGATCAATAAAAAGGGCGGACTCGATCAGGATGATATCGAAACCGTTGTAAGACTCTCGGATTGGCAATCAGAGTCGCTCGAAGCGCCGGCGCCTGATTCGGCCATCTACTTCACAAAACGAGGGGTGATTAAGCCAAAAACAGAGGGCCAGGAGACCTACTGGGCATCTGCTCAAAAAAATGATATACTGTTTGTCATTGGCCCGGCCGGCACAGGTAAAACATTTTTGGCCGTCGCCATCGCCCTCGCCCAGTTACGAGATAAGGATGTCGATCGAATTATCCTGTGCCGTCCGGCGGTGGAAGCCGGCGAGAGTCTGGGATTTTTGCCCGGCGATTTACAGGAAAAAGTGGATCCCTACCTGAGGCCCTTATATGATGCCCTGTTCGACATGGTGCCGTCCGAAAAACTAAAAAAACAGTTTCAGGGACGAATTATCGAAGTGGTGCCGCTCGCCTATATGCGCGGTCGAACGCTCAACAACTGCTTTGTGATTCTTGATGAAGCGCAAAATGCGACTTCTGCGCAGATGAAAATGTTCCTGACTCGACTGGGTCCAAATTCAAAAGCTATCGTGACGGGAGACGTGACACAGATCGATTTGCCTCACAACACGGTATCAGGTCTGGTCGAGATCCAGGGCATTCTGAAAGGAATAGATGGCATTGATTTCGTCTATCTGACCGATAGAGATGTCGTCCGACACCGACTGGTCCGTCAGATCATCAAGGCGTATGAATCTTTTAATGGCGCGGAAAATCTGTCGAGTTGATGATTATGGGTGTAAATTTGAATATTCTAAAAAGATATAGAAAAAATGGCAATCAAGATCGTGTTGCCGCCACCAAGGCAAAGCCCTTGTTAAAACCTCTTGTAAAGCGCTACTATGTTGAATTGTTATTGATTCTCGCTCTGGCGCTCGTCATTACTTTCATGTTCCCAAGAGGAAAATCGTTTCAATATGCCGATCTGCGTGAAGGTCAGGTCTACCTCGACGAACAAGTGATCGCCACTTTCACCTTCCCGGTGCTGAAAAGCCCGGAAGAGTATGAGAGCGATAAAAAAAACGCTCGCGAAAGCGTCGTTCCCGTCTTTGTCATCAACCCGGATCTAAAGGCCAATGAGTTGAATGAATTGTCAGATTTTGCCAATCGCATAAAAGTGAATCTGAAAGGCAAGATGACGACGATTGCGAATATCAAAGCGCACTACATCGAAGCCGGCATCGTCATCTCGGATGACGACGTCAATCTGCTATTGAACGCCTTTGAATCCACAGCCAATACCGGCAAGAGCAAAGATACAGGTCCCCGTGTCGCCAAGTTTGAAAAAGTGACTCGGAAAGTCATGGCTCTCCTTGAGGAGCTCTATACAGCGGGAATTCTCGATCGATCGAAGGAGAGTTTCCCAACCTATGTCAACAAAATCAGGGTGCGAAGAAATGACGGCATCGAGGAAGAGGAGCTTTTGCAGTACTATCTCGATAGCGCTGAGGCCGCCGCGATGCTGCTCGAAATGCTGCGCGAAGATGACGATTTTGATGAAAAAGAGGTTAAAATTGCCTATGCAATCGGTGAGCACTTTATCACACCCAATGTGCTCATTGACGAGGTTGAAACAAAAGCCCGGATAGAGCAGGTGGAAGAGAATGTTCCTCTGGCAAAAGACCAGGTGCTTGACGGGGAACGGATCATCGACAGTCATGAGGTTGTGACAAAATCTCACATTGAAAAGCTGAATTCTTATGCAGTAGCCAAAGCGGAGCGAGTCGAGATGGAGGGATTCTGGCGAAAATTGCCGCCGAGCCTCGGAAAATTTTTTCTCGTCCTCTCCATCTTGACTATACTGGCCATTTACCTGTTCAGCGATAGACGATCTATATTCAATGACCGTAAAAAGCTTTTGCTGATTGGCTTGAACATCCTGCTCGTGGCCATCTTGACTTTTATATCGAATCGATTCCAGGCGTCGGTCTATAATAGCGCCTATTTTATCCCTGTTTCGGCGTTATCGCTCATCATCACCATTTTTTTTGACACCCGCGTGGGTTTGTTTGTCACCCTCACAGCCGCCCTGTTGATTGGTGCGCTGCGAGGGAATGAATATGCGATAACATTCACTTCTTTATTCGTCGGCGCCATTGCTGTACAAACGGTGCGCAAGGTCCGCACGCGAATCTGGATTATTCGCTCCGGATTGATCATCAGTGCGGCTTATATTTTTACCATATTAGTAAATGGGCTCGTTACCTATGCTGATTTTTCTGACACCTGGCGGAATTGGTGGATCGGCATACTGAATGGATTCCTGTCCCCTGGAATCGCCTACCTGCTCATCATCATTTTGGAATCGATGTTTGATTTGACAACGGACATGACGCTGCTCGAGTTGTCCGATTTCAATCACCCCTTGTTGCGGCAGCTGCATTTGGAAGCACCTGGCACCTATCACCACTGCTATCTGGTCGGCATGCTCGCCGAAGCAGCCACAGAGGCGCTCGGTGGCAATGCTTTGCTGGCGCGCGTCGGCTCATATTATCACGACATTGGAAAACTGGAAAAGCCAGAGTATTTTGTCGAGAATCAAACAAAAGGCAGAAATCCACAGGAAAAATTGACGCCAACCATGAGCTCACTTATTCTGGCAAACCACGTTCGCCGCGGTGCTGAAATTGCACGTGAATATGGTCTGCCCAAAGAAATCGAAGCTTTCATCTATCAGCATCATGGCACCTCTCTCATGGCTTACTTTTATCAAAAGGCCCTGGAGCAAGGTAATGATGACTCATTATCAGAAGATGAGTTTCGCTATCCCGGCCCTCGTCCGCAAACCCGTGAGACAGCGATTGTGATGATGGCAGATGCGATTGAAGCCGCCTCCAGGACCCTGAAAGATCCAACCCCGAGTCGCATCAAAGGACTGGTTGAGCAGATCATCGATGAGCGATTCAAGAGCGGCGAACTGGACGAATCGCCTCTGACGCTTCAGGACCTCTCCAAAATATCCAACGCTTTTCAAAAGATTTTGATCGCCAGGTTTCATGGACGCATTGAATACCCCAAGTCATCACATCGAGAGGCCATAAAAAGTGTGCGCGCGTCTTAACATCGCAAATTCGGCCCGCTATCCTGATCTGAAACAGGCGGAATTATTGCGGCTGATCGAATGGATACTTGAGACCGAAGGGCAGCCACCCTGGCAATTGACCGTCGTCTTTGTTGATGATGAGTATATGAAGGATCTGAATGAACGTTTTTTGCAGCGATCGACTTTTACGGATGTCCTGTCTTTCAATTTGTCCGAGATAGAAAAAGCTGAAGGGGAGGTCTATATTTCGATCGATACGGCAAAAAGGAATTCACAGTATTACGGAGTGACGCTCGACAATGAACTCTTTCGTCTGGTCGCACACGGCGTTTATCATCTGCTGGACTATGATGATGTGACTGAGGAAGATAAGCGCATCATGACCGAATTGGAAGACAAAGCACTTGCGTATATTCTTTCTCCCGTCAGCTTTTAATCGCATGAATTGGAGGATTTGTGGACTCTGATCCCACTCATTTTTATTTAATATTTTTCTTTTTACTGCTCTTCTTTTCCGCTTTTTTTTCCGGCTCAGAAGCAGCGTTCTTTTCTATCAACAAGCTCTTATCTCAAAAACTTGACGAGGAAAACTCGTCGGCCGCGCGGCGAATGTTGGCACTGCTCAAGCATCCCAGAAGGCTGCTCATCACCATTCTCATTGGCAATACACTTGTGAATGTCACGGCAGCTTCTGTGGCGACACTTTTAGTGCTGCAAATTGCGAGAAAATTAGAGATGAATCAAAGTGTCGCCATGTTAATCAATGTGGGCGTGGTGACGTTTCTCATTTTGATTTTTGGCGAGATAACTCCAAAAGTCATTGCGGTGAAAAATCCGGAACGCTTTGCCAAGAGTATATCAATTGTCCTGCGGTTCATCAGTTACCTGTTCCTGCCCATCTCCTTCCTCCTTGACAAGCTCATGGAGGCAATGACATCCTCTTTTGGTTTCAGGGAACACGAAAAAGAGCGACTGTTGCATGTGGATGAATTTCAAACTCTTCTTGATATCGGCGAAGAGGAAGGTTCGCTCGAAGAGGATGAAAAAGAGATGCTTCATTCGATTTTCGAATTTGGCGCCACCACTGTCCGGGAAATAATGATCCCGCGCACGGACGTCGTCTGTGTGGCCGATGATATTTCGTTGCCCGAGCTGATTGAGGTGATAAAGACTAAAGGGCACACTCGCATCCCTGTCTATCTCGAGACGATCGATCAGATACAAGGTATTATCAATGCCAAAGATCTATTGTCTCTCGATCCACAGCGGATTGAAAAGGTTGAACTGCTCAAACTGGCTCGACCGCCCATCTATGTGCCGGAGAGTAAAAAAATTGATGACCTGCTGCGGCTGTTCCAAAAAGAAAGACAGCATCTGGCGGTCGTGGTCGATGAATATGGCGGCACATCCGGTATTGTGACGTTGGAAGACATCATTGAGGAAATTGTCGGCGAGATCCGGGATGAGTATGACAAGGAAACCTCGCTGCATCGAAAGATAGATGAAAAGACTTTTCTCGTCAATGCCAAGATAGATATTGAATCGCTCAACGAGTTGATGAATATAAAGTTGCCCGAATCAGACGAATACGAGACACTCGGCGGATTTGTCCTGCAACAGATCGGCTCATTGCCCAAAGAGGGCGAGTCCATTCGTTTCGAGGATTATGTTCTGAAAATGGAAAAGATGGAGAAGAACAGAATTGTTCTCATTCGAATATCCCATGAGCCGCTCCCCCCGAGAGCCGAAAGGGATTTTCGAAAATTGACTTGATTATCTTTCACTTTTATAATAAGTTCAGTCAAGGAAGAAAAAGAGCATAGGAGAAAGAGAATGCGGAAACTCAAATTTAACTGGCGCGATGTGATCGCTGCGCCGCGTCTGGCGCTCAGCTTGCAGCGAATGTGGATTCAATTGATTGGACTGGCTGCAGGTTACATTGTCTATGTGGCCCTCTCTTATCTTGGCCTTGTTTTGGCCGGGCATGATTTGAAACTGGCCTCGTCGCAATTTGGTCTGTTGCCGTGTGTTTTTACGATGGGGGATAGGCTTCCATGGTTCAGCTGGTTGCTCACCGGCATCGGCACTCTTTTTCTATTTTTGGCGCACCTCGTCACCAGTACAGCTGTCGCACGGGCTGTGTATATGACAATGAAAGGCAACTCATTCTATACGTGGAGACAGGCATTCAAATTCTCGTTCCGCAAGATATTTTCAATTGTGTTCACGCCTTTGGCATTGATCATTCTCGTCGGATTGGTCGTTTTAGGCGCACTTGTCATCGGATTGCTCGGCAAGATTCCTTTCGTCGGTGAGATCGGCGTCAGCCTCTTTACGGTCATCTGGCTGCTCGGTTCTCTTTTGATCTTCTTTTTGACGCTTGTCACAGCTGTCGCCATTTTACTGGTCCCCAGCATCCTCGCCACCACTGATGAAGATGCTTTTGAGGCGATCTTTCAGGCTTTTTCCATCGCGTGGAGCCAGCCGTGGCGCTTTCTTTTCTACCAGGGAGTCGTCGTCCTGCTGTCTTTTTTCGCCCTGGGTGTTCTCGCTTTTTTCATCAAAGAATCAGTCATGATCATGAATGCTCTCCTGAGCGCTTTTATGGGCGCTGATTATGCCAATCTGGCGAATAACGGACAAGCATTGCTGCAAAGCTGGACATTGCCGATGCAAAATACCATCGAATCTATCTATCGGGAATTCGCCGATCTCGTGTTTTTCAGACGCCAGTTTGTCAGCATTCCTGCCGCCGATTTATCTGCATCCGTCATTCTGTCCGCCTATTTCTACGCCGCGAGTCTTTTGTTCATCGGCGGATGGGTGATCAGCTACGGGATTTCCACGTTCACCGCCGGCACTACACTCTCCTTCCTCGTCCTCAAGTACAGAAAGGATGAAGAAAATCTACTGGAGCGTCAAGATCTGGAGGAAGAGAGCGAAGAGAGTGATGATGCGGACACAGTGACAGAGCCCGAGGGCGAAGAACAGCACGAGGAAGGTTGATCCATCGATCGGCTCATCTTCGCCATCAACCTGGGGAATCATTGCATTTTGCCAGCCTCTTTTGGGACGAACAGGAGGAGCGATTTCCTTGTTCGCAAAAAAGTCATATGGAGGTATATATCTATAAAGTTCGTGACTGCGTAACATTGAGAAGCCGTAAACGTTCGCAAAGCATGATTCGCGAACAGAGATCGTCCGGATGCAGCAAATGAGATGGTTTCATTGACAGATGAGGCACAAGATGTCAGAAGTTTTTGTAAAGATCAATAACAAGCAACTGGGACCTTTGAACAGACGGGAAATTAAAAACCTTGTCGTCAACGGCGAGTTTTCTCAGGATGATCTTGTCTATCACGAGGATATGCAGGAGTGGGTGGCAGCGAATCAAATCGATGAATTGCGAACAATATTCAGTGATGATCAAAAACAGCAACGCCGAAAAACCGTCTATGCCATCGGTGGCGGCAAAGGCGGCGTCGGTAAGACTGTCTTGTGCGCTTCCCTTGGCATCGGACTGGCGACATATGATCATCAGGTTGTCGTCGTCGATGCTGATTTGGGCGGCGCCAATCTGCACACGTGCATGGGCATTTTGGAACCCGAATACACCTTTTATCACTTTTATACCTTGCAGAGAGAAAGGCTTGAGGATATCTGCCTCGAGACGCCGGTCGACAATCTGAAACTGATCAGCGGCGCGTGCGGCACGCTTGGCTTTGCTAATCCGCGCTATTCGCAAAAAGTTCGCTTCATCCATCAGCTCCGACAGCTCGATGCGGATTATGTCTTGCTCGATCTGGGCGCTGGTTCCTCCTACAATGTCATTGATTTTTTCCTCGCCGCCGATGAGGGCATTTTGGTGACAACGCCTGATCCAATGGCCATTCAAGAGACCTTTAACTTTTTAAAAATTGCCATCATGCGTCGTTTTGTACGCGAGTTCCGTAAAAAACCGGCTGTTTTGAGCGTCATCGATCAATATATGTATTCTGAACCCGGCAAGATGCAATTCACCATGGATGACATCATCAAAGACGTCAAGGAAATTGATGATGAAGCGTCCTCTTACATAGAGCACTATCTGGCAAACTATCATCCGCACCTCATACTCAATATGGTCCATTCCAGCAAAGAGATTCGCGAAGGTGATTCGTTTCGAATGGCTGCGCACGATATTTTGAACGTTGATGTTGATTATATGGGTTTTGTCGAATTTGATGAAAGTGTCCGAAAATCTGTGAAAGAGTTAAAACCCTTTGTGCTCAGCAATCCCCGCTCAAAAGCGTCCAAAAACCTGGCGAAATTGATCGCCATCGGCATGTTGAAAAAGAGCGGCTGGACGAGCATCAAGGAGAAAAGACAAGTTTTGCAGAATTTCCGCGCCGAGTCCGCCGACTATCCCGATACGAATATGCAGGAAAGTGACACCATCTGCTCGGTCAACTGTTTCTACTGGGGTGACTGCGAATATCAGGAGGGCGGTTACCCTTGTCCGATTCGCAATCTGGATCCCATCTTTAAGCGGCATGGTTGAGCCAGCCTCGGTCATCATCCGAGCCATTTTGTGCTCCAATCAGCGCCTTCAAAACATCAACACCAAGTCACAAAAACACAAAGCCTCACCAAGAGAAACTCTTATTTTTGGAGTCTTTGTATCTGTGCGTTTGAAAAAGCCTATTCAGCTGCAATGATAAAAATTTAGAATTGAAATAAAATTTGCCTTAAAAAAGCCTCCAAGGATCCAGGCCTGTGTTTTTCTTCGTGTTCCTTGGTGTTTTTGTGGTTTTGTGTTGATTTTTTCTTGACTTTGCCAGAGACTGACGTTTTACACCCGACCATTTTTTTTGCTTGGTTTTCTCTTTTTCTCACTCTATCTTTCGCATCTGTTCTGGCTCATTACGAGAGATGAATGCCGCTCCTGCTTTTCCAAAATCAAAAACTCTTTGATCCTGCCCGACAAAAGCTGCTCCTTTTTGCGGCAAAAATTCTCGTCGCCATTGTGGTGATTTCCTTGCTCGTTCACAAAATCAGTTTTACACAATTGCTGACAGCCTTCTCGCAGGCGGATGCGGGATTCATCACCGTCGCAACTGCTCTTCTGGGCGTCAATATTCTTTTTCAGTTCCTGAAATGGCAGCTCATCATTCACCGGGACCATCCGACAGTGAAAAAACGACACATATTGTACTCGCTGTTCATCGGCATGGCATTGGGACTGGTGACTCCCGGACGCATCGGCGATTTTGCTCGAACTCTGTTCATCCGCAACGTGGAACAAGCCGTGGTGCTGGCACTGCTCCTGATAGACAAACTGATCACGCTGGTTGTGCTCTATTTCATCGGCATCATCGGTTTAGCCCAGTTCGTTGCGATGAACGTGCATCCCTATGTTTGGATGTCAGTTTTTATCATGACCATTGTGCTTGCTTTGCTATTCTTCATCATTCTGGCAAGACCTCAGCTGTTGCGAAGGTTGATGGCGCGCTATGCCGTGCTGTTCTCTCGCTACCCGGCCCTCGACAGATTTGTTAACGCCTTTGAATCGGTCGAGCCCTCCTTCATCTTCCAGCTGCTGGCGTGGACGATTCTACAGACAGTGACCTATTGCTCGCAATTTGTGCTGCTCATACGGGCTTTTCATGCCGATATTTCGCTCGTGAACGGCTATCTCGTCGTCTTTGCCGTCATGTTTACAAAGTCACTATTGCCCATTTCTCTCGGTGATCTCGGTGTTCGTGAGAGCGCCGCTATATTTTTTTTGGCGCAGCTCGGCGTGCCCCAAGCTGCTGCGTTCAATTCATCCATTTTGTTGTTCGCGATCAATATCCTGTTGCCGAGTGTCCTGGGACTCGGACTGTTCCTGTTCAAACGCCAAAATAAAAGATCAAATGGAAAAACTCGGCCTGATTGACTCTCTATTCTTTCTTCAGATTTCTGCGACGCTCATTTATATTTTCTTTTTGTCGATCTGTACGATCGGATTGAGAAGAATAAAAAGTAATCCGGTGAACAATGATCGTCCTTTTATCTCCGTGGTGATCGCTGCGCGGAATGAAGAAGAGAACATCGGCGCCTGTCTGCGCCATCTGGCGCAGCAAAAATACCCGCGGACAAGGTATGAAGTGATCGTCATTGATGATCATTCGGAAGACAATACTCATTCGATTGTCGAGTCATTCGGCAAGGACAATGTCATGCTATTATCGCTGCATGATACAGACGGCGTGTCGCCCAAAAAAGCAGCTCTCCATCAAGGCATCAAAGCGAGTCGAGGTGAAATCATTCTGACAACCGATGCCGATTGTTGTGCGTCGCCACTATGGATTGAGACGATGGTCAGCTATTTTGGCGCAAAAACCGGCGTTGTCGCCTCCTGGCTCACTGTTGAAGAGAACAAAAGCCTGCTCAGCAAGCTGGAAAGACTTGACTCGCTCTCCCTCTCTCTTGTCGGCGCCGCGGGTTTTGGCCTCAAAAGGCCATTCATGGCGAACGGCGCCAATTTTGCATACCGGCGAAAGGTTTATGACGAGCTCAACGGATTTGCGGGCGTCGATGCCTATGCGTCCGGCGATGATGATCTGTTGCTGCAAAAAGTGCATGCCTCGCAGAACTGGGAATGCGCCTTTGCCCCTGATGCACGGTGCGCTGTGGTGACGAAAGCAAACAGAGATCTGCGCGGCTTTTTTGCGCAGCGTTTTCGCTGGGCTTCAAAAGGACGAATCTATCCGAAAATACTATTTTTGCTTGAGAGTTTTATCTACTTTTATTATCTCTCCCTGCCAGTGGCGATGATCCTCTTCATCCTGAACGGATTTGTGAATCTCTATATACTGCTCCCGCTCGCCCTGAAATTTATGGCAGATTTTATTTTCATGCGTCTTGCTGCTCGTAAATTGCAGGAAAAGATCAATCCCTTCATCTTGTTCATCACTGAATGGCTGCAGATCGCCTATGTCCTGCTCAGCGGGGTCTGGGGCTTGTGGGGAACCTATTCCTGGAAGGGACGACGATACACAAAAGGAAAAGTTCGAATGAACCGGAGCTCCTCGCGAACGCGATGAGACCTATTCAACTATCAATGGCGCGATGGCTTGATGTGCAGGTCGAAATTCATGGAGCTGTCTTGTGATCGTGTTTCTCCTCAAAGGTTTTGTCTTTGGTCTGTCGGCCGGCGTGAGTCCAGGGCCTCTCATGACGCTTCTGCTCTCAGAGACTCTGCTGCACAAGACCTGGGCGGGAGTGAAGGTGGCATTTGCGCCTCTGCTCACGGATGGGCCGATCATCCTCGCCTGTTTTTTTCTGCTAAAGCCATTTTCGCATGTGCCGCTGGTGTTCGGGCTGGTGTCTCTCTGCGGTGCACTTTATATTTTTTATCTGGGATTGCAAAGCATACGTCTCAGAGATTTTGTCATCGATGCAGAACGCACTCCCTCGCGCTCACTCATGAAGGGAATCCTGGCGAACGCCCTTAACCCGCACCCTTACCTGTTTTGGATTTCAGTCGGTTCTGCGACAATGATCAAGGCGCTCGACGTCAGCGCCTTCGCCCTCGCAGCGTTTCTTTTCGGATTTTATTTTTCTCTGGTGGGCGCCAAGATCCTCCTGGCGGTGACCATTGGCGCCTCTCGGCGCTTTTTGTCGCCCCGGCTTTTCCTCGTCATCAATAGAGTTCTGGGCGTCGTCTTGATGCTCTTTGCCGGACTTTTTTTTTATGAGGGTGTAATAACTATTTTGTTTTAGGCTGGATTTTTGTATGATATAATAAAGATATGCAGCATGGAATCTCAACGAGTGCACGAATGAATTGAAGGAAAAGATGCATTCATGTGGCTCTATATAATAGAGTATAACGTCAGATACAAAAGGAACTCATGGATATTGAAAATATTGACAGATTAATACCTCAGATTGCGAAAAATAAAGCAGAGATTGCGCGTCTAAGGCAGATTGTCGCATCTCGTGAGACGCAACATGATATTTTTATTGGAGATGCACGTGATCTTTCGATTCTTGAAAAGGATTCCGTTCATTTGGTTCTGACGTCTCCGCCATACTGGAATCTAAAGAGATACAATGAGCACCCTCGGCAGATGGGACATATTGACAATTACCATGAGTTTTTAGAACAACTGGACACTGTCTGGGAGCAATGCTATGAAAAGCTGGTGGTGGGCGGACGGATGGTCGTTGTGGTTGGTGACGTTTTGCTCTCACGGCGACAGTTCGGTCGACACAAAATAGTTCCTCTTCACGCCGATATACAGGTGAGGTGTGAGACAATCGGTTTTGACAACTTGGCGCCCATATTCTGGCATAAAATTTCAAATGCCAATTTTGAAGTCAAAGGAAATTCAAAGTTTTTAGGAAAACCATATGAACCTAACGGCATCATCAAACATGACATAGAATATTTACTCATGCTCAGAAAGCCAGGAAGCTATAGAAAGCCAACGCAAGAACAGCGCAAGCTTTCGGTAATTTCGGAAGTGGAGTTTAGCAAGTGGTATACGCAAATTTGGTCCTTGAATGGAACGTCAACCCGTAAGCATCCAGCGCCGTATCCAGAAGAATTGGCTGAACGAATCGTCCGAATGTTCAGTTTTGTTGGTGATACAGTTTTGGATCCATTTCTGGGCTCTGGAACAACGATGGTAGCCGCTATTAAATCAGGGAGAAATTCTATCGGAATCGAGATTGACAAAGAATATGCGAACTTGGCGCTCAGTCGATTAAGTAATGAAATTGACTTATTCGGACAAAATACTGTAAAATTAAGTTTAAAGGAAGTAGGAGATGAGCTCGCCATTGCCTCCTGATTTTGAGGAGTATGTCCGAAATGCCATAAAAGCATTTTGGCAGCAAAGGTTGAAAAATAGTTCTGCTGCACAAGAGGGTGGCAGGGGCGCGGTCATTGGAGGGAAAAATTTAGACGGCTTTACTGCACTCATAAAAAAAATGACTGTCTATTGCGGCTTGCCTGAAGATTCTGTAATCATACAAGGCAAAAGCCAATTAACAATTCCCGGGTATTTTAGACCTACTAAAATGTGGGATGCCCTTGTTGTTCATCGGGATTTTTTAATTGCTGCGTTCGAATTAAAATCGCAAGTCGGATCTTTTAGCAATAATTTCAACAACAGGACCGAAGAATCAGTTGGCTCCGCTCATGATTTTTGGACAGCTCACCGAGAAGGTGCATTCGATTTTGATAACACTGTTGATTCAAAATATACGAAAACTTTACCTCGACTTTATGCAAAACCACCCTTCCTCGCTTATTTAATGATGCTCGAACTTTGTTCTGAATCGACATCGCCAGTGCACGTTGAAGAAAAGCATTATAAAGTATTCCCCGATTTCAAAAATTCATCTTATGCAAAGCGGTATCAGCTGTTATGTGAAAAGTTAGTCTCGGAAAAGCTATATTCCTCCAGCTGTCTAATGCTTTCCGATAGAGTAAATGGATTAAGGTCTGGCGCATATAATTCGCCGCATCTCTCTCACAGTCCTAAAAGTTTGTTCGCCGATTTCGCTGCACACCTTCTAGCTGCAATTGAACTTTACGGTTAAAATCGGGTGCCTGTACTGATAGAGGATTTATAGTAGAGTAGTATCAAAAATATCATGTTTATCTTCAGTCAAATATTGGACATTGGTGCTCAGCCAAATGAAAACAGCCATCATCCTCGCCGCCGGACGAGGGACAAAGATCTGGCCCTATTGCTCTACCCGACAAAAAGCTGCTCTGCCTCTGGCTAATAAGCCGCTGGTGCGCTGGAGCGTGGAAAAACTTTTGCGCAGCGGGATTGAACGCATCATCGTCGTCGTCGGCTATCGGAAAGAGCAGGTCATCAGTGCGCTTGCCGGCATCGAAAATATAGAGTTCGTCGAACAGCAAGGCGCGGGGACGGTCGGCGCCCTGCTGTCAGCGATCGATCTCGTCGAAGAAGATCGATTTGTCGTGCTCTATGGCGATCTCTTGCTCACTTTTAACGCGCTGTCAAATTTCATCCGCGAACAGAAAACGGCCGGCGCCATCTGCGCGGCGCTGGTGCATTCGCTGGGAACAGATCGCCCGCAGGACTGGATGTGCGCAGACGTCACAGGCGACCAAGTCCGGGCCGTGATTGGCCATCCGCGCGAGGCTGTGACGCACCGCATCGCCGGTCTGTTCGCCTTTGCGCGTTCGTTCATTCGTTATTTGCAGCAGAATTGCGGTCACATGCAGTCTCTCCAGGTCGGTACCATGCCGCCGGATGAACCACAGCTCGAAGACTCGATTCAGGCGGCCATCGAGAACGGCGAGAGCGTATTTGCCGTGGAGACATCTGGCATCACTTTTGATCTCGATAAGCCCTGGCACTATCTCGAGGCGAGCTATCACTGGACTGAACATGTCTGCAGTCAAATTGGCCAAAATGCCATTGGCCAGGGCGCTAAAATATCCGATGGGGCGGACATTCATGGCGCCGTAGTGGCCGGCGACCGCGCTGAAATCGGCAAAGGCGTCATTGTAGAAGGCAATCTGATCGTGGGCGCGGACACGAAAATAGTTCAGGGAGCAATCCTCGATCCCAACGTGATCGTCGGAGAACAGTGTACGATTCGACGCTATTGCCAGATCGAACGGAATTCAACCATTGGCTCGCACTGCTATATCGGCCATGGCGCCGAGGTCTCCGGTCTGTTCCTGCATCGTGCTTTTGCCTATCACTATGGCGAGTATTGGGGGATTCTCGGCGACAACAGCGATCTGGGCGCCGCCACGGTGTGCGGCAATCTTCGATTTGATGACCAGAACTCGATCCACCTGCTGAACGATCGGCGCGAGACGCCTTGCTTTGGCGCCAATGCGGCCTATCTGGGCGATTTTGTCAGAACCGGCGTCAATGCGATCATCATGCCCGGCGTCAAGATCGGTCCCTGGTCTGTCATTGGCGCCGGGACAGTGGTGCGTGATGATGTGCCTGATAACACGTTGTTGTATGTGAAACAGGAGCAGATCAAGCGACAGTGGGGGCCGAAAAAATATGGGTGGTGATGCGAAAAAAGATGGCATTCAACGCTCGCAATAGAGCGCAATCGCTCGACGAATAGTAACAACGCGGAGAGACAATGATAAGATTTGCGATTCTGGGTTATGGTTTCATCGGCGCTGTACATGCGGCGACGCTGAAAAAAGTGGATGACGCTCAAGTTGTTGCTGTCATCGAAAAAGACAAGAGCAAATGGGGTGCAGTCACCAGAGGCAATATCGATGTGAACGGCATGGGCTCGCTGGATGTGCCGTTCTTCGAATCCATTGCGCAGATGCAAGACAACGTCGAGGCCGACTGCATCAGCGTCTGCCTGCCCACTTTTTTACATCGATCCTTCGCAGAACAGGCGATGGCCGCGGGCATGCACGTCGTGTGCGAAAAGCCCATGGCGCTGACGTTAAATGATTGCGATGCCATGATCGCTGCAACAAGAGCGTCCGGCAAACAGCTTTTTATAGCGCAATGCATTCGTTTCTGGCCCGAATATGTCGAACTGAAAAGGATGCATGACTCTGGCCTGCTGGGAGCGCCCCTCTCTTTTCGCTTCCAGCGTTTGAGCGGCATGCCGACCTGGGGTGGAGAGAACAGCTGGTTTATGCAGGAAGATAAAAGCGGCGGCTGCCTGTTCGATTTGCATGTGCATGACATCGATTTTGTCAACACTCTGCTGGGCAAGCCGCGCGCCCTTTACGCCCGAGGCGTCAAGCTTGCGAACAGCAATGCTGCTGTTGTGTCGCAGTACCATTATGAAAATAATCTGCTGTGCACAATTGAAGGGAGCTGGCTTTCTTTTTCCGGATTCAAGATGAGCTATACCGCTGTCTATGAAAATGGCCAGCTTGAATACGATTCGACGCAATCACCCGCGCTCAAACTGTGGAAGAAGGGCGCTGCCGAACCGGAGGCCGTGCACGTCGCTGCCACGGATGGCTATACTGAGCAGTACAACTATTTTGTCGATTGTCTGAAAAGCGGAAAGGCGCCGGCTCTGGTGCCGCCGGAGAGTACTCGGCTGAGCATCGAATTGGCACTGGCTGAGCGCGAATCGATAGAAAAAGGGAGTGTCATTGAGCTATGACTTGTTTTGACCGTAAAATGGCGGGCGAATTATTCAGGGGTATTAGCATCTGCCTTTTCAATCTGGTAAGCGCCGTCGGCTTTTCGCAGTCTTTTGACGTGGCGCTCAAGATGGATTCATTGCAGACCTATCACCGCGACGCGGAGCACAGGCTGGATGTGCTGGAGAAGAACATCGATGATATTCTCTGGCATCAGCGACTCGGCGATGTCGCTTCTATCGACAAAGTCTATCTGACCGGTCCGCCGCTGGCCAGGGAAGAGAATCCAACAGCTCTTGGCGCCGGCAACCCGGTCAAGTTCTGGTCCTACGTCTTTATCCCAAAAGGCATTGATGTCAAGGTGCGCTATCCGCTCATCGTTTTGCCGCATGGCGGCGTGCATGGCAATTTCTCAACCTATTATGCTCATATCCTCAAAGAGCTCGTGGCGCAACAATACATTGTTGTTGCGCCCGAGTATAGAGGCAGCTCGGGTTACGGCAAGTCATTTTATGAAAAAATCGATTACGGTGGACTGGAGATAGAGGACGTCAAGGCCAGTCGCGATTACATGATCGAAAATTATGAATTTGTTGATGCGAACCGAGTGGGCATCATCGGCTGGAGTCATGGCGGTTTGATCGCGTTGATGAACATATTCGAACATCCGAAAGACTATCAGGTCGCATTCGCCGGAGTTCCGGTCAGCGATCTGGTGGCGCGCATGGGGTATTATGAGGATGACTATCGCGATCTCTATTCCGCTGATTATCACATCGGAAAAACGGCGCACGACGATGTCAACGAATATCGCCGACGATCACCGGCATGGAATGCGCACAAGCTGGCAACGCCATTGCTCATTCACACGAATACCAATGATGAAGATGTGAATGTGCTGGAGGTGGAACACCTGATCAAGTCGCTCAAAGCCGAGGGCAAAGAGTTCGACTATGAGATCTTTCAGGATTTGCCAGGCGGTCATTCGTTCGATCGTCTGGATACAAAAAAGGCAAAAGAGATCCGGCTTGCAATCTATGCCTTTCTGGCGCGCTATCTCAGTCCGCGACAACCTCTCCGTACGATAGAGGATATAAACCGGGCAGCCTATCGATGAGTGCCGGATAGAGTGTCCACGCTGAGGTTTGCCACCTGTCGGCGAGCGGCCTCAGCCTCGACTCCCGGCCGAGCCCTCATTTAACAGCGCTTTCATGAAAACCGGCCGCATGGCAGCGCCCTGATGCTCGCCGCCGACCGCATCGATGACGTCAAAATCAACGCTCCCCTGGCGTTGAAAATAGCCGATCCAGAACGGATAGTAAATGGGGCGACACGACAGGACATGGTCGATCTGAAATTTATAGCGCATTTTCAGGCCAACGTGGAGCAGATGCCGTCGGTATTCTTCGATGGCCCTGGCTTGAATGTCGGTTTCGGACAGAAAAAATGGACAAACGGAAAATTTTTCCGGCGGCGACGTAGTGACGTCCGCGAGTTCGAAAAAAGCAAAGCTGCCGAGGACGGCATCGATGCAGAGCGACTGCACCTTGAGTCCTTGTTGTGTTTTTACCTGAACATCGACAATATAGCTCGGCAGGTAAAAGATCTCGATCTTGATCTCTTTCTTTTTTTTCAGCACGCCGGGAGGGCGGCGCAAAATTTGATACGCCTGGTCGCGTGAGATTTTGGGCAGAATATAATCCATCAAAAGTAGAGGTAGATGGCGACCTGAATGACGACGATGGCCAGCACCCAGATTTTTAAATTTCTCCACCGCGCGCCATCTGGTGCGCCCTGATAGATATATCTTTTTTTCATCGTCAAGGCGAAAATCATGGGGGCGATGAACGCTAGGAGAGTGAAAAATTTACCCCACGCGACAGAGACGCCGTTGAGCCAATTGAAATTAAACATTAGTCCTCAGCCAGTTTGTCCTGCAATTTATCCTGCAATTCGCTGTCTTGCAGCACCATGCCATAGACGAGTCCGCGAATTTTATCCAACGGCTCGGGCGCTGTGACAAGGCTCACAAGGGTGGCGATGATCAGCCCGCTCAGGAAACTCCACCATGCAATGTAGAGGAACGGATCATCAATTGTGAACAGCATCGATTTCAACATGTACAATACGGTCGCGATGCAGATGCCGCCAACCAGGCCGACGAGACCACCCCATTGCGTCGTGCGCCGCCAAAACATGCCGAGCAGAAGGATCGCCAGCGTCGGACCCTGGAAGATGGAGAATATGGTCTGGATATAGAGATAGATGCCTTCAAAGAGGTCGCTTATGGGTGCGGACAGAACGGCAAAAATGATCAGCACGCCGGTGAAAATCCGCCCGACCCGTAGATAGTGCGCATCAGTCGCATGGCGTTTGATGAAACGCTCATAGATGTCCTTGGTCCACAGCGTGGCTGCAGAATTGAGAGCAGAGTCGACGCTGGACATGAGACCGGCGAAAAAAGCGGCAAAGACAAGGCCTGTCATGCCCGGCGGCAGCAGATGTCTGATGAGCGCCGGAAAAGCGCGGTCACCATCTTCGATGCCCGGGACCAGACCGAGCGCGATGAGTCCGGGAATGACGAACAGAATCGGGATGAACATCTTGAGAAAAGCGCCCCATAACACGCTGGCTTTGGCGTGCCATTCATTTATCGCGCCAAGCGATCGCTGTACAATGGCCTGGTTGGCGATGAAATAGGCGGGGGCCAACACCAGCGCCAGGCCGAAGAGGATGCCGGTCCATGGATAAGGTGTGTTTTTATCCGGAGAGAGTATGAGTGAAAAGTGGTCAGCGTATTGCGGCCCCAGACTCGTCACTTTATCAACCATGGCGTCCCAGCCGCCGAGCTGCCAAATGCCGAGGATCAGCACTGCAATGGCGCCAATGAACATGACGACCAGTTGGATGACATCGGTCATGACGACAGCGGACAGACCGCCAAGGATGGTGTAGAGACCGACAATGATGGCTGTCACGATGATGGATAGCATGATCGACCATCCCATGAGTTCGCTCAGCAGAACGCCACTGGCCCAGAGAATGATGCCCAAATTGAGCGTCAGGATGAGAAGCCACACACAGGCGTGAATGGTTCGAACATAGACATTGTAACGCCGTCCCAGATATTCGGGAATGGTAAAGACGCCCGCTCGCCAGTAATAGGGCACAAATACCAGTGCTGCCAGAATCATGGCTGGGACAGAGCCGATCCAGTCAAAATTGCCGACAACAATACCATAGCGATAAGCCTGACCCGTCAGCCCGATAAAGTCAACGGCGCCGATGTCGGTTACGACAATCGACATGCCGATAGCCCAAAATGGCAATGTTTTGCCGGCGAGAAAATAATCCGTCGAGGTGTGGACGAAATTTTTAAAATAATAGCCAATCCACACAATGCCGACAAAGTAAAGAAGAACGATGATATAGTCGATGCCGTTCAGCATAGAGTCCTCTCGAGGCTTTTTCAGAGCTGAAAAATAGCATATATGGATACGGAAAGCAAGGAAAAATGCTCTATTTGCGTAAAAGGTCAGTTA
>RQOI01000187.1 GCA_003854995.1 Candidatus Zhuqueibacterota bacterium | reverse complement strand
GATGTCTGAAAGTGGCGCAGACGATCGATGCCTGCCGTGACATTTTGCTGAACCTGGCGCTGCTCGTCCTGCGGCAATGAGATCAGTTTGCTCAAATACAATTGCGGGAACGCAGATGATGTCGTCTGCTCTATACAGCCGTACGGGTACTGGATGAGAAAATCGAGGCGCTTGCTCAAATTGATCGGAGGAATGCGCGACACTTCCAGGGTCACATGGTTTGTGCCCGGTGTGCCGGCAAGCTCGACCTCTTTACGCCATGTTTTGCCGCTTTCGAGGGTCGCATCCACCACATCTACGACAGCCTGCATGGGATTTCGCACATCAATTTCTATTGTCTGTGCCGCACTTTCGCTGCCGCTCTGCGCCGAGATATCTATTTTGGCAACGCCGGCGATCGCGTCGCATTTGAGAGCAAAAGTGACCAATTGATCGCCCTTTTCAGTGAATTGAACCACCTTTGCCTGCTCTCCATCCAGTTGGGCTGCGCCGTGCGTCTTTATCCTGACCTGCACATCTTTGATCTTGTCATCGGCGAATACGGCAACGGGGAGGTTGACGCTTTCATTGACGCTCAGGACGCGTGGCAGGGTGCCGAGCACCATCAGCGGCTTGCGAATCGGCACTGTCTTTTCTGCTGCGCCGAATGATTTGCCCTGTCCCGCGACCAGCATGATGCGCACGGAACCGACGTATTGCGGAATATCGATCGTATGACTGTTTGTGCCGCCTTTTTTCAGCTCAAAAGGACCATAAAATCGGACCATGGGCGGGAATCGGTTGGCTTTGCGCTGGCTATCGAGTTGAACTTTGTCACCGCCGCCGATGGCCAGCAGCCTTTCGAGTTTGCCGCCATAAGCGCCGGCGACCAGGTTATAAATATCCCACGTTTTGACGCCCAATGCCTGACGCTGGTAAAAGTGGCCCCACGGATCCGGCGTTTTGAAACGGGTCAAATCCAGCAGGCCTTCATCGATAATGGCGAGCGTGTAAGTCATGGGAGAGCTGTTTTTTTCTTTCACCCTGACGAGCACCGAGTTCTCCGGCTCAAATACGTCATCGCAGACGATTTGCGGTTCCAGAACGGACGCGCGGTTGATGATGTGGATCGGAATGACGCCATAGAGTCGAATCGGCAGATCATTATTGGCCTGCAGGTGCGGTTGCAGGAGGGCGACGTGCACATAGACAGTGGGCGCCATATCTGCTGTGACGCGAAATGAATAACGCTTTTGCGCGCCGTCTGCCGCAAACCAGTCTGTCCGCAAGATTCGAGTGCCGTTTTCAATGCTCAACAAGCCTCGCCCGGCGACAGCGCTCGGGATAGTGAGATGGACCATGTCTCCTATTTGATACTCCTCCTTGTCGGCTGCCAGAGTGAGCACATTGACGCCACCGGGCGCTTCTTCACCTCCTGGTTGCCACCAGTCCCGATCT